>JAISJZ010000188.1 GCA_031261125.1 Planctomycetaceae bacterium
ATTCGACGGTTGCCGCTCTTTCCGCATTATCTTGAAGAACACAGCGTAAAATGGAGTTTGTATCAAGGATGGTCACGTTTCCACTCCGCTTCGATTCTCTTTTCTTTTTCAACAGCCGCATCGGACCAAGCATCCCTTTCGTGCTTGCGTATTTCAGGATTGGCATATTCTTTAAGCGCACCCTTAATGGAAACAAAGGGTTTATCGGAAACCGGTTTTTCTATTTTCCTCACCGGCTGGACAATCACTTCGACATTCTGTCCGAGCAACTCTGGCGGAAGGTCAAGAACCGGTTGCAACAGTACCGATGGCATTGTTTTACGGTAGGTTTCCATTAGAACTCTCTTTTTGTCAAACAGCATCACCTTCGATAGTATAAATTCTATCACAATCGCGGCAGCAATACAATGTCATTCCGCCGAAACGTCCCCGGCTCTTTTTTCGGCAGCACAAAAAGCCGCAAGTAAAGTATATGCGGTGTCAGATGGACTGTTTCTTTCCGAAAGTCGAAATGATTTTGCCGCCGCCGGAACCGCCGGACGCTAATATCATCTCTTGTACTGCCCGCTCAATCGACGGAACACGCTGCCGGCCGGTCTTGTGCGGCTGTTTGTCCTTCGGAATACCAAGGGCTTTCAACTGGGCATCCCGAATCCTGCCAATCGTCTCGCTGAAATGCTCCGGCTGTTTCGCCGCCGTAAGAAACGATTCCGCTTCCCGACTGTCCGGTTCAACCGCCAGCCACTCTTCAAGAATGTTCACGGCATCGGGAAATTTCCGCGACGACAGCAATGCCAAGGAGTACCAGCGCAGACACAGCACATCCCGCACGCCGCTGCGGTACGCCCTTTCAATATAATTTAATGCTTCTCCCCAACTGCCGGCGGTTCCCCGGCACGCCCCGTAAATGACGTTCCGCATCTTGTCCAAATCGGTGTCGCCCCAAATCGTTGCCGCTAAATCCAACGCCTTCGATTCCTTCTCTTCGGCAATGTACAAGTCCAGCAAATACCGGGACAGTTCCGCCGGGTCTTCCACTTCGTTTAAGCCGTCCTCCATTAAACGGATTGCTTCGTATGGTTCGCCGAGAATCCGGTGCAGCAGTGCAAGCCGGGTCAACGCAATTTCCCGAATGTGAAGACGATGCCAAACGTCCAGCGAAATCCTGCCGAATTTCAACGCCGTCTGATACGAACGTACCGCCAAATCAAGTTTGCCGATACTTTGCAGTTGGACACCCATCCACGTCAGCAGTTGCATATCGACGGGAAATTTATCTAACGCCCCGATAAGGATTTTCGTTAAATCCTCCGTTTTAAGAGTCGGCAGGTGCGCCGCCGATTGTTTCGTCAATATGTCCCAAAGCCCGTAATAACCGGCAAGTTGCAAATCCGACCGGTTCGGCGTTTCCGTCAGTTTCATAAAATCCCGAAAGGCCTCGCCGTACTGACCGAGAATAAAAAACGCCTCTGCTCTTGCCGCTAAATCGCCGCTCTCGGCGTTGCCCAAACGGAACGGCTGCAACAGTTTCTCGGCTTGAGTTCTGCGGTATTCCTGCTCTTTTTCACCGCCGAAACGAATAATGCGTCCCGGAGCAGCACTGATTTTTAACAGCAGGGATTTTGCCGCCTCGATAATCGAGGTACCGGTACCGCTCTGATAACGGAGACCTTTATTCAACGGAATTAACCGCGGTTCGATATTCTCTTCGTCAAAGTCGTGCCGGAAGCCGTCCTGCCGGTACAAACGGCGGACAACGAGCATATACAGAGAATTGCGTTCCAGTTCGCTTTGTGTGAACAAACGGAGTTCTTCAAATGTCTGCCTGTCGAACCTGTCCCCGGCGGTCATCCAAAGCAGATAATCGGCAGAACACCCGCTTTCGATATATTCGATTAACTCGTTCTGCTGGTCGGTTTCGCCTTCGGAACGGGAGAACAGGACGTTGACGGCAGCGTCACCGAGAAACGGCGCAGCGGTACCGGCAGATGTTCCGATAATGAAAACAGCATCGGAAAACGTTTTTGCGTCCTGAACGGTCTTTTTCAACGCGGCTTCATCGTTCTGCGCAATAATACCGACTGCAATGTTTGGAAAATCCATCGGGAGTTAAGGATAAAAGTTAACACAATCCCGTCTGGTGTTATCGGCATTTTTCGGCAAAAACGTTAAATTTAGACACATCTGTATAAAATTCCGTATCATTTTGGTAAAATGGGGATACCGGCGGTGAACCGCAAACCGTTCGGCTCAACGCCGTTATTTCAATGCCAGTTCGTAATTTTTATATCCTTCTGTTCTCAATTTTAGTATATGGACTTTGTTCCCGTTTCACGCTGCGGGACAGAATCCTCGTCGAATCGCTGCACCGCATCGAAAACGATGCTCTTACCGCTCCGACCGCCAAACAACTCTACGAAGGGGCGATGAACGGTATGACGGAGGTACTCTACGGACAGCACGATGAGTATTCCGCTTTCATTCCCGATGCGGACGAAAAACAGTACAACGATGAAATGGAAAACCGGTTCGACGGTATCGGTGTGGTCTATGAACAGGAACCCGGCAGTACCGCTTCCGGCTCTGTCAACATAATTTACCCTGTTCTTGGTTCCCCTGCGGCACGGGCAGGCATCCGCTCCGGCGATAAAGTTGTCCAGGTGAACGGTACGGAAATAAAGGATTTGGCACTCGCCGATGTTTCCAAACTCTTCGCCGGAACATTGGGCGGCAAGGTCTCGTTAACCGTTGTGCCGTTCGGCAAAACGGAACCGCAGGAATTCAGTATTCCCCGTGTACCGGTGCAGCGGGAAAGCGTTGAAGGCGACCGGATTGACGCGGACGGCAAACGAGTATTCTTTTTGGAAACACTGCCGGACATTGCGTACATCCGTCTGACTTCATTCACGCCGTACTCGGCATTGGAAATGGAAAACGCTCTGCGGCAAATTGCCGAAAAGAAGGAAACGCGGGGCTTAATACTGGATTTGCGGGGCAATCCCGGCGGATACGTTTCGGAATGTATTCAGATTGCTAATTTGTTTTTAGGAACGACAAAAAACGGTAAAGAAAAAGGCGTTGAGAATAACGTCATTGTTTCAACGCGGTACCGCAGCGGTAAGACGCGGGAAACGTATTACATTGAATCCGCCGAACCGCTGTGCAAGTTGCCGCTTGCGGTGTTGATTGACGGCGGTTCTGCCAGTGCGTCGGAGATTTTATCGGCGGCATTGCAAGACCACAAACGGGCGGTACTTGCCGGCAGCAGGACGTTCGGCAAAGGTTGTATGCAGAAAATCATTCCCCTGCCCGTCCGTTCGGGAACACTGTCGTTGACCGATGTCAGTTATTACCGACCGAGCGGGCAGAATATCCACCGGACAGCGGATTCGGCGGCGTGGGGCGTGCAGCCCGATGTACAGGGTTTGCCTGAATTGTCCGAAGAACAGCAATTTGCAACAGAACAGATTCGGAACCGCCGGTCTAATACCATTTCGGAATTCGCCCCGCAGGTTTTGGACAATTACATCAAACGGATTTCCGACGATATGGAACGGTTTCTATCGGAAACGCACAAACAGAAACCAAACATCAGCGGCGGGACTGATTCCCCATTCGTCTTGCAGGGACAATCCCCGTATTTCGACCCCGTACTGGACAAAGCGGCAGAAATTTTTAACGAAAGCGGCGAAAAATAGCAATTTCAGGACGCAACAACGTTGACCCGTTTTCCGCCGCGGTCGAAGTTGACTTTGCCGTCTGTCAAAGCGTAAATCGTGTAATCGTTGCCCAGCCCGACTCCCTGACCGGGATGAATCCGGGTACCGACCTGCCGGACGATGATATTGCCGGCTTTGACAACTTCGCCGCCGTATTTTTTCACGCCGCGCCGTTGTCCGTTAGAATCCCGACCGTTGCGGCTTGAACCTTGACCTTTTTTATGTGCCATTGAAGTAAGTAGTAGGTAGTTGGTAGCGGATAATGCGTGCTATTTTACAGGAAAATCCACTCATAGTCAACCGCCCCCGCACCGGTTCCGCCGTACTGAATTTGCGAATCGTCCGTTTTATACCTGTCGCCGATACGCAGCCAGTTCGTTTTCAAGACCTTCCGCTGCATCGTCCGCCCCTCGCCCGGTTTGCCCGTGTTGGTGCTGTCCGTCCACTTGTAATCGTTCGTCAAACCGCTGACGAAAATCGAGAACCGGTTAATCCGCGGGTCAACGTCTGTCCACATCGCCACGCCCCAAACGCTTTCGCCGGACTTCAACGGCTTTTTCGTGATGCTAACCGTTGTCTCCGGCACCGCCTTCATTCCTTCCTTCTTGATAACCGCCGGAAGTGCCAGCGGAATCACTTGGTCGGCGTAGGAAACCGATGCCGTCTCCGATTTCGCGATGACTTTTCCGGTTTCAGGGTCGTTCGCCGTTTTCGTTTCCAGCACGAGTTGGTCGGCTGCCAGCACGAATTGCGGTACGCATTTGACCGGAACATCGTCTCCCGGCCGCGGCTGAAACGTTCCCGGAAGATTACGGATTTCCAGCGGTGCGTCCCGTTCCTGCGTTACCGCTTCGCCGTCTTCCGGTTTGGCTACGGTGTCCTTCGCAATCGGGGCAACAACTTTCTTGTCAATTTCCGTACCGAGCAAACTGCCGGGAGCGGTGATTTCAAAGTTGGTCTCTTCGATAATCCGTTCGCCGCTGTCCGTCTTGACAGGACGTTCCTTGATAATTTTTTCCAATTCCAGCGGTCCCAGATTTTTGACGTTATAGACGAGGTACCAAACGGTCTTCTTGTCAAGCGTTCCCTCTTTATTCGGAATATCAACACTGACGAACCGGACGGGCTTGAACGAGAATTGCAGACACCAAATATCGCGCTGATAGCGGACATCTTTTGCCCAAAAATCTTTTTTCATACGAATATCATCGGCAAGTTCAGGACTTGTTTGCGGCAGCGTTGCGAGAATTTCGACCATATCCGCCCGGTTATAAACGGAAGAATACTCTAAATCCGGCAGAATTGTTGTCAGTACCCCCGGTGCAATTCGCGGCTGAGCGGAAACGTTTTGTTCCTGTGCCGTGCCGGCGGTGCACGCCAAAATTGCCGAAATGCAAACCGTTTGGATAAAATAGGTGGTTTTCATAATGTTTGCCGTCTAAACTGCCGCCGGACACTTCCCGAAGATAATAAAGCATATCATATCATTTATCGGTAAAAAAGAAATTATGCTTTAATCGGGAAAAAATCAAAAATTGTTCTTTCCCCGAATCGGAAAAATTGCTATTGTTCCGGCGGTTTGTGAAATCCTTCATAAGGAATTGAGAGAATGGGAAGAATGTTTGCCGTCCGTTCGGAACCGCCGAAAAAAACGTTTAACATCGTCCGAAAACCGGAAGATGAGGCTTCCGGTGCCGATGAAACCGAGCAACTTTGGCAACTCTACGCCAAACATCCGACAGACCAACTGCGCAACCAACTCGTTGAACGGTATATGCCGCTGGTGCGGAGCCGGGCGGAACGGGTTTGGTCGCGGCTGCCGGACGGCGTTGAATTAGACGACCTGATTTCTGCCGGTACCGTCGGTTTGATGAGTGCCGTTTCGTCTTACGATTTGAGCCGCGGCGTTCGGTTCGAGGCATTCTGTCAGACGCGGATTAACGGGGCAATGGTTGATGAACTGCGGTCAATGGACTGGGTGCCGCGGATGGTGCGTTCCAAGGCGAGCAAATTAAATCAGGCGTACAAAACGCTGGAACTGCAATTCGGGCGCAAGCCGGACGACCGCGAAGTTGCCGCTCATCTGAACATC
>JAISJZ010000171.1 GCA_031261125.1 Planctomycetaceae bacterium
CCTTCAAAAAGGTTGCCGACCGGTTTATGAAATGAGATAGTAAATAAAATCAGAACCGGAACGGTAAAGTTATGGAAATTTCACAATTCTACTGTTGCGGTTCTGATTATTCCTAACCCCTTAACCAATCATCAAAGACAATGAAACGACGTGAATTTTTAAAGACAGCAGCGGCGGGTGTTGCCGGTACAGCAATGTTGACCGGTTTGAACGAAACAATAAAAGCGGCGGAACCGAACCCGACGGAAAAAGTCCGAGTCGGTTTCATCGGAATTGGCGGACGCGGAACAGACCATCTTCGAACGCTGATCGGTTTTCCCGAAGTTGAAGCCGTTGCCGTTTGTGATCTTTTCAAAGAAAAAACCGAAATCGCCGCAAAAATCTGTATCGATACAGGTCATCCTGCGCCGAAACTTTATTTCGAAAGCGATACCGCTTGGCAATCGCTGCTCGAAAAGGAAAAACTTGATCTGGTCATTATCACGACGAATTGGGAATCCCACGCCGCCATCAGTGAAGCCGCATTGAAAAAAGGCATTTACGTCGGCTGTGAAGTTCCGATTGCGCTGTCCGTTGAAGAGTGTTGGAAACTCGTCGAAGCCTCGGAACAGAATAAGACGCCGTGTATGATGCTGGAAAATTGGAGTTTCCGCCGCGATAATCTTGCCGTTCTCAATATGATCCGGCTGGGTATGCTCGGCGAAATTTTACATGCTCATGGTGCGTATTCCCATGATGCCCGTTCATATTGGTTCGATCAAAACGGTAATACGCGTTGGCATGGCGAACATTTTCTCAAGGAGAACCGAAGTTTTTATTCGACTCATGGTCTTGGACCGATTATCAGTTGGCTCGATATCAATGTCGGTGACCGGTTTACAGAGCTTTACGCTGTAGCGACGGCGGCACGCGGTGCTAATTCGTACATAAAACAAAAATTCGGACCCGACCATCCGAACGCCCAAAAAGAGTTCAAACAAGGTGATATTGTTACATGCCTTCTCAAAACCGCCAAAGGAAAAAGCGTTGTATTGAATTGTGATACATTGCTGCCGCGTCCTTATGCCAATCGCTGGATGGTTCAGGGAACATTGGGAATTTACGATGAAGAGAAGGCATCCATTTACCTTGACGGTGTTTCGCCGAAAGAACATCAATGGGAACCCTGGAAACCTTACGCGGAAAAGTATGATCATCGTTATTGGAAAGACGTATCCAACGACAGCGGCGGTCACGGTAATGAGGACAGAATGGAACTCAGACTTCTTATCGATGCCGTGAAATCGAAAAACGGAGTGCCGTTGGATGTTTATGATTCCGTAACGATGAGTGCCGTCATCGGGCTTTCGGAAATGTCCATCGAACAAGATAAACCGATAGAATTTCCCGATTTCACAAAAGGACATTGGAAAGACCGAAAACCATATTTTGCCATTGATCGGATGTTATAGAACCAATTATAAAGAAATGTTGAAAACAACACTGATACTCAACTTTCATATCATCGAAAATCAATGTATTATGGCAGGGTAGAGTATAGAATGTTGTGTGCGGGCATTTGAGTGCGATTAAAGTCATTGTAAAGTCCTCCTTGACTGGGGATTTATCTTTCTTAATAATATATTAGCAATTTTTAGAAAAATCGACAAGACAACTTGTTTAGAACATTACCCGAACCCGATGCAGCGATGTCCCGCCGTTTGTTGTTTTTTGTTTTGTTCTTACTGTTCGTTTTCGCTTCGTTTCTTAACGCTGCGGAACGGACGGAGTACCTTCTCGAAGCGGAACACTTTGCCGACTACGGCGGCTGGGTTCACGATTCGCAATTTATGGACCAAATGGGGTCGCCGTTCCTGTTAGCGCACGGACTCGGTGAACCCGTGAAAGACGCAGAAACGGAAATTGAACTGCCGCCCGGAACGTACAACATTTTCGTCCGCACGCGGGATTGGTGCGCCCCGTGGACAAAACGAGAGCCGACAACGGTGTTGCCGGTTGCCCCCGGTCAATTTCAGGTTCTCATTAACGGCAAGCCGCTGCAAGCAATGTTCGGTACTGAAAGTGCGGAATGGTTCTGGCAGTCCGGCGGCAGTGCGAATATCGGTGCAAACAAAACGAAAGTATCATTACACGACCTGACCGGCTTTGACGGACGGTGCGACGCGATCTATTTCGTTAATGGAGAACGGAAAATGGAGAATGGAGAATTGGAACGCAGGGTTAAGGTGCTGCGTAAAGAACATTCCCAATTATCCATTGTCAATTCTCAATTCGATGTTGTCGTTGCCGGCGGCGGGATTGCCGGTATCTGCGCTGCCGTTTCCGCAGCGCGAAGCGGTTTGACTGTTGCGTTGATTCAAGACCGTCCAGTTCTCGGCGGCAATAACAGCAGCGAAGTCCGCGTTTGGCTGCAAGGGGCGAGAAACGTTCAACCTCTGTCCAGCATCGGCAACGTTGTTGCCGAGTTGGAACAGGAAACCGCCGCCCATTACGGGCCAACGAACACCGCTGAAATTTACGAAGACGAAAAGAAAACCGCTCTTGTGAAAGCGGAGAAAAACATCACGCTGTTTCTTGAACACCGGGTTAATAACGTTGTTAAAAACGAAAACAAAATTACCGCTGTGTTCGCAGAACAGACGAAGACCGGTAAGTCATATCAATTCAACGGTTCGTATTTCGTTGACGCAACCGGTGACGGCTGTTTGGCGTATCTTGCCGGTGCGGACACGGAAATGACCGTTGACGACGGTCATATGGGACGGTGCAATCTTTGGAACGTGGTTGACACCGGCAAGCCGGCGGCGTTTCCCTGCTGTCCGTGGGCGGTTGATTTGTCGCAAAAGGATTTTCCCGGCAGAAAGAACAAGAACCCGCTGCAACTCGGCGGCTGGTACTGGGAAAGCGGCTTTTATCTTGACCCGTTTGAAAAGAGCGAGTACATTCGGGACTTAAATTTTCGGGCGGCTTACGGAGCGTGGGATGCGCTGAAAAACACGGATAAAGTATTTGAAAATTACAAAATGAATTGGCTGGCGCACATTGCCGGCAAGCGGGAAAGCCGCCGGATAATGGGCGACGTTGTTCTGTCGAAGCAGGATGTTATTCAGAACGAATCGTTTGAAGATGCGGCAGTACCGACGGGGTGGCCCATTGACTTGCATTTGCCGGAACCAAGGTACGAAAAGAGTTTTGAAGGCAAAGGCGATGAATTCATTTCGATTGCCCATTACACGAAGTTTCAAGGACCGTTTTGGATACCGTACCGTTGTTTGTATTCCCGGAATGTCGGCAACTTATTTATGGCGGGGCGGGACATCAGCGTTTCGCACGATGCGCTGGGAACAACGCGGGTGATGCGCACCGGCGGCTGTATGGGCGAAGTTGTCGGACTTGCCGCCTCGCTTTGCAAACAGCGCAACTGTTCGCCGCGTGATGTGTATGCAAAACATTTACCGGAGTTTAAGGAGTTGCTGAAAAAAGGCGTTCCCCATTCGCCGGAATTTTTGCAGCGCAATCCGTTAGCCGCAGAACTTGTTCCATCTAAAAACAACATTGCAAACAAAGCAGTACTCGCTGTTTCAAGCAATCCCGAAACCGCTGCCTTTTTGAACGATGGCAGAATGGACTTGAACGTGAACGAATCCCGGTGGATTAGCGAAGAAGCCGGAAAGCACGAGATTGTTTTACAATGGAAAGAACCGGTGAACGTAAATACGTTGCGGATTGTCAGCGGCTATACGATGAGCGGCAAAACGATTGCACCGGTTTCCGATTTTGTTTTGCAAAAGAAGGAAAACGGACAATGGGTTGACATACTGCGGTCGGATGTTGCCGGTAATACAAAAATTGATTACCGCAAAGAGTTTCCATCGACAGCGGCGGATTCGCTCCGTTTGCTCATTACTGGTACCCGCGGCGGTATTGCCCGTATTTGGGAGGTTGAGGTGTTTTAGGAACCGCTTGCCGGATTTTGAAACAGAATGTACAATGGTATCGTTGTGCTTGTTTTCCTGTATTTAATGTCCTCGTAGCTCAGGGGAGAGAGCGACGGTTTCCTAAACCGTAGGTCGTTGGTTCGAATCCAATCGGGGATATTTTAGGCAACCTCTAATAACTTGCCATAATTTTTGGTATTGATAAGATAATGGAGTTTTTCATTTTATCCGAGTCAAGTTTACGTTATTTTCGATGCAGCCGAACTTTATT
>JAISJZ010000282.1 GCA_031261125.1 Planctomycetaceae bacterium
GGAGTTGTCCGTCTAAACGTATCAGTGCTGCCCGTATTCTTCTGCTCTTCGCTTGTCAACGAGATATCCGGGTCGGAAACAGGACGTTCTCCGTATCTCATAACCGGCGGCGGAGTTTCCCGGCTAAATAATTTTTCCCGTTCGCCGCCCAATACCTGCGTCTGTCCCTGCGGATTCAACCGGTACTGACGCTGCGGCTGCTGCAATTCACCCGCTGCCCGCATTGCCGCTAAATAGCCCGCCAGCCGCATCCGGGAAATTTCCAACTGCTTTTCAATCCGTTCTTTCAATTCCGCACTCGGCGCAGGATATTCTACTTTCCAATCCTCGTTCACCAACTCGTAGCCGTAGTCCGCAATCCAACTGCCGATTGCCTGCCGCACGCCGCCGTATGCCTCCGTTCCCGAAGGACGCACCACCAGCAGCGGATACGGTTCCGTGCCGCGGACGATTTGTTCCGTTTCAATGTAGTATTGCCGAATCACCCGAAGCACCGCATCGAACGGATTGTCCGGTCGGTCGGACAGTTGAAAATCACTTTCATACAACTCAACGCCTTCCGGCTGAATAATCACTTTATTGTTCCGGCACTCGATATAAATCGGTCGGCGGTGCGTTCCCGATTTGCCGCGGTAGGGAATAATGGCGTAGGACTTCGCATCTTCGCCCGCTTTCTTCTGCAATTCGGCAAGTTCCAGTGTTTCTTTGTTTAACGTTTCTTTCCGCTGTTCAACGGTGTTCCGCAGTGCCGTTATTCCATTAACATTGAGTTTTTCCGTCTTGCCGATTTCCTGTTCCAGATACATTAAACGTTTGATTTCGTCCTGAACTTTCTGCGTTTCTTTTTCGGCAAGCGATAACCGGGTTTTCGCTTCGGTCAATTTTTCGAGATTCTCTTTCTTCGTGGTTTGGAAGTTTTCTTGGAACCATTTTGCTTCTTCGATTCCTTCGTCAAGTTGTGCTAATTGCTCTGTTGTATCAACCGCAGAGGCGGGAAACACATCCTCCCGTCCGTAATTTTCCTGCGCATTTCCCGCCTGTACGTTTCTCGCAATGAGAACGAGGAGCATTATCAACGCTCCCATTGTACACAGCAGAACGGCAAGAAACGGAAACAGCGTCGCCGTATTCTTGTTTTGTTCCGAACGTTTGCGGGGAAAGTATTTCATCTCTTATGCAGCGTAGCGGTGTTTGCCGTTAAGCAAATGGATAGCGGCGGCAAGGGCGTTAACCGTTTCCTCAAAATTGCCGGTCTGCGCTAACGCCGCCAAGTTGCCGTTAAGCCGCTCTTCCAAACGGATAAGTTGGCTGCTCGTTCCCAACACGTCTTGAATCGTTTCCAACTGTTTGACGGATTCCTCTTTAAGCGAAAGCATACCGGCAGCGTTCGCCCGAAGAGCATCGGTGAACTTAATCGTCATTTCACCCGACTTGTCAAGGATTTGCGATTCGGTCTGCGCCAAAATTTTCGCGTGATGTCCCAGTCCGTCGTTTAACGCCAGCGATAAGGACTTGACTAACGTATCCGCTTTCTGCTCGGCAACAGAGTTAAAATGTTGTTGAGCGGCAAGCATACTTCTCTCCCAAAGCATTGCCTGCCGACCGGCAAAATCCTCTAATGTTTTCACAACGGTTTCCAGCATCGTCCGCACTGCCGCTACTTGGGTGTTGTCTTCCGAAGCGGGAGCAATTTCAAAGCGTCCCCGCAGTTCATTGTCCGCCGCTTTTTCGATATCGTACAGCAAATCGTTCTCTTCCCGATATACGAGAAACTGCACAAAGAACAGGGCAACGTCCAGAGCGATAGCCAACGCCGTTGTGTCGAACGCTACCATCAAACCGGCAGACATCATTTTACTTGACTCGCTGATGGCATTGAGGTCAAGGTTGCCCAATGCCATCGTGATGCCGACAACCGTACCGAGAAAACCAAGCATCGGCACTGCCCAGAGAATCAGCCGAACCAATCCGTAATCCGCATCGGCTTTTGCGGAATCCTCATCGGCGAGGTAGCGGAGTTCCGAATCGAGGTCTGTTGCCGAACTGCTGCGTTTGACAAATTGCACAGCAGCGGCTAACCGTTGAGAAAGAATGGACGCACCGTATTTTTTTTCGTACTGTTTGACGTACTGTACCAAGTTAGCGGCGTATGAAGCATCAAACTTATGACCGGTGCGCGGTTCAAAAACCGGCGTATGTTTCAGCACTTGCCGCTGTTTGCGGACGTTAAGATGTTTCAGCAGCATTGCGGCAAAGCCGATGAAGAACATCACGGTTGTAATGTATTCGACTTCGTGACCGGCAAAGTACCGCAGAATTTGCGGGTGGTGCAGCGGTCCGTAGTGGACGGCAGCGTAAAAAGCGGTACTGAACAGCCCGCCCCAAAGCAGCGGCGAACGGAATAATCTTGACAATGAATTTTTCATATCATTCAGCCGGCGGGCTTGTCCGCCGTTAATAGACAATCATATAACCCGTTTTATCGGCAGAACATTCAGAAAAATCCATAAAAAAGGCATAACCGGTATAAATTAACTTCGGTATAATCCGTATATTCGGTAAAGCCCGAATTTCAAAAAGTGCCGTTTTTTCCCGCAGTGCCTTTTTACGATAGAGGGAACAGAGATACTGTTATTAGCGGCGGGGCTTGACTTGTTCTGCCGACAACGAAGGAGCGGTCTAATGGCAATTTATTCGACAAGTGCGGCGCGGTCATCAGTGTTGTCCGGCATCACCGGCAGCGGCAGTTATTGTGCAACATGCGGCAAAGCCGGTGCGGTTACATCAAAAGCGTATTCCGGCGGATACACCGGTCGCGGCAGCGGTTCCGATGCTTACGTTTGTGCCACCTGCGGCAAATCCGGCAGTTCGTCAACTTCGGGAACAACCTACGGTAGTTCGTCGTGTCCGACGTGCGGCAAAACCGGTGCGGCAAGTTGTCCGACGTGCGGTAAGTCCAGTGCATCGAGCGGCGGATACAGTTCAAGTTCATCAGCCGGCGGCACTATTTACGGCAGCACCAACTGGGCAAGATAATTACAATGGAACACTTTCTCCTTTTTTGTCTTGCCTCTGCCGGAATGACCTCGATTGTCGTCAAGGGGTCTATTTTCCGACCTTTCCGTGATTGGTTAGCGGACGAAACCGAACGTACCGCTCACCGCCGGGAAAAACGCGGACTGCCGCCGGCGTTTTCACTGTTCGGCTTTGTCAACGATTTAATCAGTTGCGTTCAGTGTACCGGCTTTTGGTGCGGTATCTTCTGCGGATTGTTTTTGGTGTCATCCGACTTTGCTGCTTGGTTGTTGGTCCCGCAGAGTTCGGTTGCGTTCATCGTTTTAGTTAACCGCTTGTTAATGCTGTTTTGCTGCGGTGCTGCCGGCAGTTTCTCGGCAATGCTCGGCGATGTCCTCTTCGAGACACTGTACTTCTCGAAAGAATACACTGCTCGAAAACTGCACGAAGAAGAACATCAGCACACCGAAGAAGCCGACTAAACGAACTCTCTGCCGATTGATTGCCAACTACAACCGTTTGATACTGTTCAAAAATCTTGCGGAGGCAAGAATACCGCTGTGGAAACCTGCCAAAGAGAATTTTTCGTTCGGCGAATGAAGAGCATCATCGTCCTGTCCCCAACCGACGAGCAGCACTTCGGCTTTCAACTGCCGATTGAAGTCGGCAGCAATCGGAATTGACCCGCCTTCCCGCGTGAACACCGGCGGACAGCCGAACGTCTTTTCCAACGCATCGCACATCGGTTGAACGAATTTACTCTTATCAAGGTCAAGCCGCATTCCCGGCGCACCGTGTTGAAATTCCAACTTCCAATCAATTCCTTCGGGAATCAGCGTTGCAATGTATTCCCGAATCGAGGCGGCAATTTTCTGCGGGTCTTGATTCGGCACCATCCGGCAAGTGAATTTCGCCGATGCCGATGCCGGTATAATCGTCTTGGAACCGCTGCCCTGATAGCCCGCCGTGATGCCGTTAATATCAAATGTCGGTCGGGCGCAGCGGCGTTCCACCGTTGAAAAACCCGCTTCGCCGAAACCGGTTTTCAAGCCGATACTTCGGAAATAATCATCGTCGTCAAACGGCAGATTGGCAAATTGTTTCGATTCCCGTTCGGTAAGCGGAACAACGTCATCATAAAAGTTCGGAACGGATACTCTGCCGTTATTGTCAATCAGTTGCGACAGAATTTTCGTCAGAGCGATTGCCGGATTATAGACACTGCCGCCGAAGGTCCCGCTGTGCAGGTCGCGGTTCGGACCGGTCAGGAACAGTTCCATCGCAACGATGCCGCGCAAGCCGTAGGTAATCGTCGGCTGTCCCGGTGCGAACATTGACGTATCGCTGATAAGAACGGTATTGCACGCTAATTTCTTTTGTCCTTCCGGCGAGGCAACGTATTTATAAATTCCTTCGCCGCCGGACTCTTCCTCGCCTTCGATGATGAATTTTACCTGAAACGGCAATACCTTTTGAGAGTTGCTGATTGTATCAGCGGTTTTCAGCAGTGATTCAACGGCAAAGACGTGCGTGATGAATTGTCCTTTGTCGTC
Organism: Planctomycetaceae bacterium; assembly: GCA_031261125.1. Taxonomy (GTDB): domain Bacteria; phylum Planctomycetota; class Planctomycetia; order Pirellulales; family Thermoguttaceae; genus WRKP01. Next base: position 4,569 of record JAISJZ010000282.1, read on the forward strand.
AGTCGCACCGCGGGCGTAGATGCTGCCGTTTCGGACGGTCGGTTCAAACGGCGGCGTTTTCCATTGGGCGAGCGGGTCAACCGGCTGTACGTCATAATGTCCGTAAACGAGAATGACCGGTGCGTCTTTCACCGCCGGCGATTCGGCATAAACCAGCGGATTGCCTGCTGTTTCAATGAGTTCGGTTTTCAAGCCGAGTCCGGCGAGATAACCGCGAAACCAATCGGCACAACGGCGGACATCGTCTTTGTGTTCCGGCAGCGCACTGATACTCGGTATCCGCAGTACGTCAAACAGTGTTTGTTCAAATGTTTCTCTACTCGACGCAATATATTCTTCAAAGGTCATACCGTTTAGCCGCCGCTTCAGCGGCGTGTTATTGACTGTTGCTGTTGCACAGATTATAATGCCTTTATCGTCATTAGCAAGACCGCTTTTTACAGAAAGGAATAGTGATATGAGCAGCGAGACACCTGTTGTGAATCCAACCGCCGGAACACCTGAACAAACTGCCGGCAAATCCGGCGACATCGAATGGGGATACTCCGGTAAAGCACTGCGGGCGCAGTATGTCTTGTACTGGTTTATTACCATTGTTCTGCTTGTCCTCGGTGTTGTTCTCTCCGTCGAACTAAATCGACATTACGCTTGGATTTGGGGCAGTATCACCGTACTGCTGGCAATCGGATGGATTCAGTTCTGCTGCGTTTATTTTTACCGGACGTGGTCAATTCGGTACAAACTGACCGATTTGCGGCTTTACTCCTACACCGGATTGTTCACAAAAGCACAGGACTCAATGGAACTTGTCTTCATCGAAGATATTCAGTTGACGCAAACGTTTTGGGACCGGCTACTCAACGGCAGTGTCGGAACAATCAAGATTTATTCCAATGCGGACAAGACGAATCCGAGACCGGAGGAAGGCGGCAACAGCGTACTGGTAATTTCCGGCGTTGACAATCCGCAGGAGAAGTTTGAACGGATTGACAACATCCGCAGTGAACTGCGCAAACGCAGGGCAATGCTGGCAACCGGATAACCGCAAAATTGCTCTTGCCCCGAATCCGGTTTTCCTTTATAATACCGGCAGTAGAAAAACGGAATGACAATGTCAGGAGGACATAATGCTCCTTGTTACAGAGCGGCAAAAAATAATGCCGCCGTTCGGTGTGCCGAAAGAAATTCGGTCTTTCATCGAACAAAATAAACGCACCGGTTTAATTCTTTCCCGTGATAACGATTCGCTTGCCGAACAACTTCGGAAAACCGTACAGGAACAAAACGGACAGTTTTTGTCATTGAATTTACCGGACTTTGCCGAAATATCGTTTGCCGAGATTCTCACTGCCGCGTTAGACGATGCAGCCGCCGGTCAAACGTTTCGCATCAACGTCCCGCTGATTCGGCAGAACAGTCCCCAAACGAATTCCCCGTTTGTTAATCGGGCAATTCTCTGGGAACGTCTATGCGACAAAGTTATCCTTAATGAAACACCGGAACGACCGGCGGTGCTGCTGCTGGAAAACATTGATGCTGCCGGTAAAATGATGCAGCACGACATCGCCCGGCAAATCCGGTTTCACATCCGGTACCGCATCCGCCGGACATTTTTACTCACCGCCGATAGTGCTTCCGGGTTGGAACCGGAATTGAAAGAATTGGTCGAAAAAGATTTCAACCTTTAACACCCGCCGCAAGCGGCAGCGGCTCAACATTCGTATTCCCAATGTCCCGTTTATTTTTCATTTTGTTTTTCGGTTCTGTATTGTGTTTCGGCTGCCGCGGTACGCAGGGACGGCTGATGCACAACGGCGAAACAAACAAAGTCGGCAGTAATCAAGCCGGTGCCGAAGTGTATAATCCGCTCGTCCGCAGTACCGTCAATAAATTGTTAGCCCGCGCCGCACCGGAACCGGTGCCGCAAGTTGCCGCTCAACCGATGCAACTGCCGAAACGGAAGGTGTGTTTCATTTCTCTGGAAAATGCAAGTGTTGAAGAACTCGGTGATTTCAAGGAACACATTAAGCAGGCAATTTTGGAAGGCATATCGCAGTCCGACCAATTTGAAATCGTCAGCGACCGCGCTGTCGAATCGGGACTTCGGGCGTTGAGTTTGCGGCCGAACGACTTATTTATGCGGGAAAATATGATAATGTTCACTTCGGCGATG
>JAISJZ010000292.1 GCA_031261125.1 Planctomycetaceae bacterium
TGACGGTAACAAAAAGCCGTTACGGATGATACAAAAAATAAAAATTTGACCAACGTGAGAGGGAAACCACTTCGGCTCAAGGGAATTGCGAGTTTTTAGAACCTGCCTTCTTTGATTGCCTTGCCAACGTCGAACGTCTGCACAACCTTTTTTTCTTTACCGGTGATTTCGATTTCCAGCGGTGTTGTCTGTACGTCGGAATAGATTTTCTCAACGTACCGGTACTTCGCGCCGCCGACCACCACAGGTTCGCCGGTGTTCTTGTCCGTAGTCGTTGTTTCCTCTTCGATATTTTTCGTAACAAGAACCTTATATTTTCCGGCGGGAACACCATTAAAGGTGTAGGTTGTCATCACGGCAACTCCGTTTGCGTCTGTGAATTGCAGCGGATTGTATCTTGTTCCGCCGTCCAGCGGTTTCAATTCAACGGTTGCACCGTCTAACGGCTTGCCGCCTTCTTGTGTGATAGTCAAACTGCACGGATACAGCGCAGGTAAATCCTTCGGACGTGAATCATCTCCGCAGCCGGAAAGAAATAAAACACACAATACGGTGAATAAAAAACGTTTCATACAGGTTAAGAATTTAGGGGCGGGAAACACAGTTTCCCGCCCGTGAAAACAAATAATTACAACGACTTTGCTTCGCCGGCCCACGGCGTTCCCAAAGCACCGTAAACGCCGAAGACGCTTTCGCCGTCCAAGTGGGTACCTGTCCACGTGTCTGGACTGCCGTTGGTGTCAATCGAGTCGGAAAGAAAATGTACCGAACCGTCAACGAACCCGGAATTGACTCCGCCGGGATGATAACTTGTTGCGGTATAAAAACCCAACTCGGCTTCGTTGTTCCTCTTGACGCAGGATGCCCCGTTCGGCGGAATTGCTGTATTAAACGCAACGTGCAGCGACAACGAGTCCAAATGACTTGCACACCGGCTGGAATTGTATAGTTGTACGTTCGTGCCGTCAACTTTGTATTCCGTTCCGGCGCGAGCCGCCATACAAACACTCGCTTTGCTAATCCAGTTGCCGAGGTCGAAATTCGGTACAACAACAATGCCGTTCTTGACTTGAATGGACTGATATGTACCGGAACAACTCTCGCTTATCATTATTGTGTTGCTCGTACCGTCAGTGATTTGTTCAATTCCGGTCAGTTTGGTGTAATAGAAAATGGCGCGGTGCGTCAAATCGCCTTCACCTTGCGTTTTTCCTCTTTTATAGCATCCGTTAGTTGCGTCATAAGCCCACTCTTCGGCAGAGTCGTTTTGCTGCAACCGGGCGATACCATCGGCGTGAGAAACAACGATGTTGGAATGAGCGGCTTGATGATTGCGGGCAGCCCCAATCATTATCATATTTTTCGACTCGCCGTCTGAAGGACATATCAGCGTGTTAATGGGATTAGTACGGACTTTTGCCGTATCAACGCTCGGCAGCCACGGTGCGGTTGCACCTGTATCAACCGCGTCCCGGTATCCTTGCTGTTCCATATACGTCAACAGCGCATAGTGAACGCCGAACCGGTTGGCATTGGCACTCTTCGTCTGCACTGTCCGCCCGCCGGTCTGAACAGCAGGAAACGTCAGCAAGGTGTCGTGATGGTTGTGAGCGGCAAGCAGCCATTGCTTCATATTGTTGGTACACTGCATCCTTCTTGCCGCTTCGCGGGCTGCCTGTACCGCGGGCAAGAGCAAAGCAATCAGAACGCCGATAATGGCGATGACAACGAGAAGTTCAACGAGTGTAAAACCGCGTTTTACCCCCCCCCAGCAATTTCCGTGCCAATCAAAATAATTCTTCATAAAATTTTTCCTTTCTCCTGCCGCAAGCGGCTGGAACTAAATGACGCCCCCCTCGCAAGCGATTGGGGCTGAATGGTACCGTCAGCGTTCCCCGCGAGCAGGGAAACACTGATTGACCGGCCATTATACACAGAAAAATCTAATTTGCAATACCGTTGTTGAAAAATTACTGTTTTTTCACGGATTCCGCAATTTCCAGAGCGGCGGCGTTAGTAAACCGGAAATCCGCAGTGTTATTGTCTTCGATGTATCCGTGAATGATGACACCGCATAAGCCCGCGCCTTCGGGTCGGTACTTGCGGCGATTGCCTTCAACCGGCTCAACCGTTCCGGGTTTCCTGCCGCCGTAACCGCCTGTCCCAATTCATAACCGGAAAAAACAAAAAACATTGAATCCACCGGCTTTGCCCGCTCCGTTTCTGCCAACGCATCGGCAATCTGACCCTCCGGCACACTGCCTTCGCCGAACGCATAACAAACCGCATCGCTGCGCACGCCGAGAATCAGCCGAATCTTCCGCTGCGACCAGTCCGCCGGAATAATACTTTGTAAAAACGGATTCTTTACCGCTTCGTTCAGCACTGTACCGGTGTTAAATGTGATGCTTGTTAACCGAAATCCGTGACTATCGGCAAAATCCTTTTCGATGTTTTCCCGATAGAATTCCGGCAACTTTTCCCTGACTTCGGCAAAAATTGCGTCAAATGCCTCGCCGAATTGTTTGCCGTCCGTAATTTGGAACGCCCCGAACAAGCCGTGTTCCCGCGACCACGTTGACGCACCGTCAAAATGTCCGCTGCGGATTGCCTCAACCAACGCCCAGTAATAGGCAGTGCCGATTTTTTGCAATACTGAAGACGGAGAGGCAACCAAAACCGGCGGCGGAGCCGCTCGGCGAAATAATTCTTCATTTTTGACTTCTTCCGATGCCAACGCCAGCAGTGCCGCTAACTTATCCCGCGGGTCGGCCGGTTCTTTTTCAACCGGTTGACCCGCTGAAACGGCGGCTGAACGGTCATCGGCAGGACGAGTTCCGCCGTTAACGGGCAGCAAATGTCTGCCGACGGACTCGTAAAGCATCTTTTCCAGTTCCTTCTGCTGATATTGCGTTAAATCCATTACCAAGTGCGACGCAAGCACTGCTCCGTCAGGACGGTAAAATCCGTGAAAAATGCTCACCGCATCCCGCCGCTGCTGCAACAGTTTTGCCCGCTCCGTTTTCGGCTTCACGCTTTCCTTTTGTTCAATCACATAATCGTTGTTCTGTTCGTCATAAGACAGCGTGTATTCCAAAACATCCGCTTGTTCAGCAACGGAACGCAAGTATCCGAACGTCAGCCGGGCAGCCGCTTTATCCCATTCGGTTTCGGCTTTTGCCGCGGCACTCATTTCGCCGAGGGCAAGCGCAGCCCGTGTCGATAATGCCGGTAAATTCAGTAAATCGAATTTTGCCGCCGCCAGATGTTTCTTGTCCAATTTCTGCAACAGCACGGTCGGGTCGTTCGGCAGGGACTTCAACAGTCCTTCCGGTGCGATGAATGCCCAGCCGTTTTGTTTCTGAACATACAGTTGTCCCAACGCCCAATGAATTTTTTCCGGCTGCAACACATATCTGCCGTCGGGCAGTTGCTTCGCATAATCGTTCAGAAACGTTTGTCCGAATTGGCTGTCGAGGTCAAGCGGCGTGAACAACAGCGGATAGTAGAGTAGCCCGTCGGTAAGCAAGAGCAGTCCCATCGGTTGCTTCGTGTCGAATCCGCGGTTGACGATTTGCTCGTAAATGCCGAGAAACGCATTGAGCAAGGCGGGTTCTTCGGTACTTCTGTTATTTAAGCGGTTCTGCCGGGCAACGGTTTGCAGAACCTGTTTGTAATTCTCGAAACTTGCCAACGAAATAACGGCGACCGGTTTCAGGGCGGTATTTCCTTGGTTTGCAAACGTGTTGACGACGGTTTGAACCTGTTCGAGTAGCGGACGGTCAGCCGGCGCAACTCGTCTGTTTTCCTGCCGTTCGATGTTGTCCGCAAGCCGCTGCAACGCCCGCCGCAGCACTTGTCCCGGCACCGGTTCGGGCAAAAGCGCAAAAATGAAAAGAACGAAGAGTAAGACCGTCCGTTTGTTGGTCAGCATTTGATTTCTCCGATAGAAGTGTTTCGGGCATTATAACCGGTACAGACGGAAATTTCAATAGCGGATTTTGAAAAGCGTTGCCGGGTCAAGTTAATACGCTTTCAGATGTACTGCTGTCAATCCGTATTTTGGGTGTTTTTTGCCGCAATTTCTTGTTTTCCGTAACGCAGAACACAAGATACCGTTTGCGCTTGACGGAACAGTGCTGACGGGTAGAATGGGGACTTAAACATTGCCGGTGAACAATCCCGCCGTTGAAGCGGCGGTTAAACAATATGTCCATTCCTTTTGCACATCTTCATTGTCATACTCACTACTCGCTCCTCGACGGAGCAGGACAGATTAAGGATTTGCTCAAACGGGCAAAAGACCTGCAACAGCCGGCATTGGCAATTACCGACCACGGCAATATGTATGGCGTTCTCGAATTCTACCGTACCGCCCAAGAGTTGGAAATCAAACCGGTCGTCGGCTATGAAGCGTATATCGCCGTCACGAACCGGTTCGATAAGACAGGCAAAACACAGAAAGCGGCGTGCCATCATTTGACGCTCTTGGCAATGAACAATACGGGTTATCGGAATCTAATCAAGATGTCGTCCGTTGCGTTTCTTGAAGGAAAACACTGGAAACCGCGAATCGACAAGGATTTATTGCAAGAATACAACGAAGGAATTATCTGTTTGAGCGGCTGTGCGTCAGGCGAGTTGAACCGGACGATTTTTGAGGTTCCCGAAGACGGCTTGCCGGCAACGCAGGAAGAAGATGCGATTGCCCTTGCAGCAGAAGTGGCAAAGTGGTACCGCGGTGTGTTCGGCGACCGGTACTACATCGAATTGCAGGACAACGGCTTGGAGATACAGAAGTATATGCTGGCAGGTGCCGTTCAGATTGCCCGCGACCTTAACATCCCGACGGCGGCGACAAACGATGTCCATTATATCTATCAGAAGGATGCGCAGGCGCAGGATATTCTGCTTTGTGTGAATACCGGTGCGAAACGGCACGAGCAAAAACGGATGCGGATGGACAGCGACAACTTTTTTATGCGGAGCAGCGACGAAATGCTCCGTGCGCTGCCCGGCAATGAGGATGCGGTTGCCCGAACAATGGAAATTGCCGACCGCTGCAATGTGGAACTTGAACTCAACAACAGGTTTTTTCCGGTGTTCAAAACGCCGGACGATTCCGACCATAATGAGCATCTGCGGCAATGGTGTCTTGCCGGCTTGAAGCGGCGTTATGCGAACAATCCGAAGCGGCTGGTCAACGGCGAGTTGTCCGCTGATGTGATGGAACGGCTGGACAGGGAATTGGACGTAATCAAAGAGTTAAAATTCACGGATTACTTTCTTATTGTCGGTGATTTCGTTCGGGAGGCAGAAGAGCGGGGGATTCACCGGACGGCGCGGGGCAGCGGTGTTGGTTCGCTCGTCTGCTTTGCGATGAATATGTCGCACGTTTGTCCGTTGGAATACGATTTGCTGTTTGAGCGGTTTCTTGACCCAAGCCGACCGCAGGCACCGGATATTGATATTGACTTTGATGATGACCGGCGGGAAGAGTTGATAGAATATTGCCGGGAAAAGTACGGACGCGACAACGTCGGACGGCTGGGAACGTTCGGCACGATGGCGGCGAAGGGCAGTGTGAAAGATGTCGGGCGTGCGCTGGATTTACCGATTTCGTTCGTGAACGATATTACGAAGTTGATACCGGCAACACCCGGCACGAAACTGGCGGATGTTCTTAACGGCAAGAAGAACAAGAAGACCGGCAAATTGGAATCGCCGCCGAACGAGGAGTTAAAAAAACGGTACGAGAATGAACCGCAAGTCAAGGAATTAGTTGACTTTGCGATGCAAGTGGAAGGGCTGGCGCGGAACACCGGCGTTCACGCCTGCGGTGTGGTGATTGCCGACAAACCGTTGACGGAGTATTTGCCGCTGCAACTGACGAAAGATGATGTTATCGTAACACAGTGGGAAGGTCCCGCTGTTGAAGAAGCCGGTCTGCTGAAAATGGATTTTCTCGGTTTGAAGAATCTCGGCGGACTTGCCAATGCGATTGAATTGATTAAGGAAACGACCGGCGAAGAAATAGATGTTTATAATTTACCGGACGACGACCCGAAAGTGTTTGAATTGTTTCAGCGCGGCGAAACGAAGGGGGTGTTCCAATTTGAAAGCGGCGGAATGCGGGAATGGATGATCCGTTTGAAACCGGATAATCTGCGGGATTTGATTGCGCTGAATGCTTTGTACCGACCGGGACCGATGGACAACATTCCGAAGTACATAGCAGTCAAGCACGGCAAAGAAAAAGCGGTCTATGCTCATTCGATTTTAGAAGACGTACTGAAAGAGACGCACGGTGTGATTGTGTATCAGGAACAAATTATGCGGCTCTTTAATCGTCTCGGCAGTATTCCGCTTGGCGAAGCATACGATGTTATTAAGGCAATCAGCAAGAAAAAGGAAGATAAAATCGTCAAGTACCGCGCCAAATTTGTTGACGGGGCGAAACAGCAGGGATTAACGGCGAAACAAGCCGAGGAAATTTTTGAGAACATTGCAAAATTTGCTGGCTACGGATTTAACAAATCGCACGCTACGGCATACGCCAATCTTGCGTACATTACAGCGTATCTGAAAGTGCGTTATCCGGCGCAATATATGGCTGCGCTGTTGAGTACCGACATCGGCAATAAGAAGTCGCTGGTCGAACACATTAAAGACTGTGAACGGATGGGACTTGCAGTGGTGCCGCCGGACGTAAATTCGTCAAACCTAAAATTCACCGTAAAGGACGGCAAAATCGTGTTTGCATTGACGGCGATTGCCCGATGCGGCGATAAGGCGATAGACAAAATCATCGAAGTCCGTAAAGACCGCGCGTTTAGGAGTATCTTTGATTTCTGCGAACGGGTCGATAACAAGGTTTGCAACAAATCAACGATTGAGGCGTTGGTGAAAGCGGGAGCGTTTGATTCTTTGGGACAATCCCGCAAGACGATGTTCAATCAAATCGAGGGAGCAGTCAAAGCGGGGCAAAAAGCAGCGGTCAGCACTTCCAAAGGACAAAAAAGTATGTTTGCGATGCTTGACGACGAACCAGTTTCTGCCCGAAAGCGGGAAACACCGTTTCCCGCTCGTAATGGGGATGAATGGGACAATAAGGAGAAGGCGTTGAATGAAAAGGAAGTGTTGGGGTTCTATTTGTCATCCAGTCCGATGAAGGAGTACAGCGAGGTATTCCGGCAGTTGCGGACGCATACCTGCGGTGAAGCGGGCTTTTTACCGGACAAAACACCGGTGATTTTGGCGGGAATGGTCAACGCCTTAGTATCGAAGCCGTACAAGAATCCGAAACCCGGCAGACCGCCGCAATGGGCGGGCTTCGACTTTGAGGACGAGTTCGGTTCAGTGCGTTCGATAGCGTGGGGCGAACAGTTTCAGCAGTATGCAGAACACATTCAAAACGATTCGATTGTGTTTGCAGTCGGACGGATTGACCGCAGCAACAGTACCGGTGAGGAGAAAGACGATGCGAATTTCATCGTTGATGATATTTACACGCCGGACGAAGCAGCCGAAAAGTTTATTAAGGGAATGTTGATAATGCTGAACGAAGACCTTCACAAGCAGGACACGGTGCAGAAGTTGTACGATACGTTGAAAGCATTGCCCGGTACAGCGTCGGTAGAACTGTCGGTACAGTTAGCGAACGGCAGCAGGGCATCGTTGAAGGACGCAAAGGTGCGGATTGCGAAGTTAGTTGATGTCTATCGCAAAGCGGAATCACTGTTGGGCGAAGGTTGTGTTCGCTGGATTAAATCGCCTCCGCGGAAAGAGAAACCGGACTTCGGTTATAAAAAAGCGTGGAAAAAAGGTTGACGTTCAGGGATAATACCAAAAGGCGGAAAAAACGGTATAATACGGTTTTCAATAACTGTACTGCGGACGAGTTCCGCCGCTGATAATGCTTTACGAAATCGACATTTTTCCTGCCGGAGGACAACTTGACGTTCACGCTCTTTCTGTCGGACACGATGCCGCCGACTTTGGATTTACAAAGCCGTTTGAAGTGAAAACGGCATACGGGTATCTCATCGAAACGCAAGGAACTGCCGGCTGTGTTGCCGGTTTAGCCGCCAAACTTCTTGCCGACCCGATTGTTGAACGGTATGAGATAGTTAATGTTTCTGAAAAGGCGGGAAACACAGTTTCCTCGTTGAATAACGTAATTTATGTCTTGCCCAAATCCGGTGTGACCGATTCCGTTGCGGATAATGCCAAGAAAATAATGGCGGACTTCGGTATTCAGGCAGACAGCGTCAAGACGTTCAAAAAGTATTGGTTTACCGGTTTAACCGAAAACGGGATCAACACGTTTGCCGCAAAACTTCTCGCAAACGATGCCGTTGAGCAGGTACTTAAAGAGCCGCTGGTGTCAACCGGAGGACATCGGGTTGACACCCCCCGCTCGTTCATCAACACCATCGCAATCCGCTCAATGTCCGATACTGACTTGCAAACATTGAGTAAGCAAGGACAACTGTATCTATCGTTGACCGAAATGCAGACGATTCAAAAGGCGTTTCAGGATTTACAACGCGACCCGACGGACATCGAATTGGAAACGCTGGCGCAAACGTGGAGTGAACACTGCTCGCATAAAACGCTTGCCGGAAAGATTCATTACGTCAAAAAAGACGCTGACGGCAATGTCGTTTATGAGCGGCAATTTGACAATATGCTCAAAGAGACGATTTTTGCTGCAACGCAGAAACTCCGTGAAACGAACGAATTCATCAGGGACTTTTGCGTGAGTGTGTTTTCGGACAACGCTGGTGTCGTGAAGTTTGACGATGATATAAATGTATGTTTTAAGGTGGAGACGCATAATCACCCGTCGGCATTGGAACCCTACGGCGGAGCGAACACCGGCTTGGGCGGTGTGATACGCGACCCGATGGGAACGGGAATGGGAGCAAAACCGATTGCGTCAACGGATGTGTTCTGCTTTGCTAATCCCGATATTGCGTTAGATAAAATTCCTGCCGGTGTCCTGCACCCGCGGCGGATAATGAAAGGCGTGGTTAGCGGTGTCCGTGATTACGGCAACCGAATGGGAATTCCGACCGTCAACGGGGCGGTCTATTTCGACGAACGCTATCTCGGCAATCCGCTCGTGTTCTGCGGTAATATCGGAATTTTGCCGAAAGATAAATCATTCAAAGAGGTCAAAGCAGGCGACTTAATTGTTGCCCTCGGCGGACGTACCGGTCGGGATGGTATTCACGGCGCGACATTCAGCAGTGCCGAATTGACACACGAGAGCGAAACGATTAGCGGCGGAGCAGTGCAAATCGGCAACGCCATAACCGAAAAAATGGTGTTAGATGTGATGCTGCAAGCCCGCGACCGCAATTTGTATAACGCCGTGACGGACTGCGGAGCGGGCGGATTTTCAAGTGCCGTCGGTGAAATGGGTGAAAAAATCGGAGCGGAAGTTGAACTGTCTAACGCCCCGTTAAAGTACGAGGGATTAACTTACACCGAAATTTGGATAAGCGAGGCACAGGAGCGGATGGTGTTCAGTGTTCCGCCCGAAAAGTGGGACGAATTCAAAATGTTGGCAGACAGCGAAGATGTTGAAGCGGTTATATTAGGCAAGTTCGGGATTGTTAGCGAGGGGGACTTGTCCCCCCGTCTCATTTTGAAATATCACGGCGAAACCGTGGCGGACTTGGATATGGCGTTGCTGCACAACGGTCGTCCGCCGGTAGTGAGAGAAGCGATGTATCACGAGCGGGAAACTGTGTTTCCCGGTACCGACAAAACGGGAAACACAGTTTCCTGCTCGTTAACAGAAAAATTAAAATCATTACTCTCATCGCTCAATATCTGTTCCAAACATTGGATTATCCGGCAGTATGACCACGAAGTACAAGGCGGGAGCGTTGTGAAACCATTAGTCGGCATTGACAACGACGGTCCATCCGATGCTGCCGTTGTCCGCCCGCGGTTGGATTCGAGAAGAGGATTAGTTGTGTCTTGCGGCTTAAATCCGGCGTTGGGCGACAGTGACCCATACGCAATGGCGGTGTCGGCGATTGACGAGGCGGTTCGCAATGCCGTTGCCGTTGGAGCCGACCCGAAGACGATTTGTTTGTTGGACAATTTCTGCTGGGGCAATTGCGAAAAACCGGAGACGCTCGGTTCGTTAGTCGAAGCGGCGTTAGCGTGTTATGACGTTTCGCTGGCATATAAAATGCCGTTCATCAGCGGCAAGGATTCGCTCAACAATGAATTCAAAACCGAAAATAAAACGATTGCGATTCCTCCGACATTGTTGATTTCGGCAATGGGGCAGATGGACGATGTATCAAAGTGCGTAACGATGGACGTGAAAAAACCGGGAAATGTTTTGTGTTTAATTGAAGGAAGTTATTTGCCGCTTGATGAAAGATTAGGAGTATATCAGACAATTCACAAGGCAATTCAGCGAGGATTACTCTGTTCCGTTCACGACATATCGGACGGCGGGCTTGCCGTTGCGGTTGCAGAGATGTGTTTCGCCGGCGGATCCGGTGCGGACTTATACGAAGACCGTGAATTTTATGATAACGCTGCTGATGTTTGGAGTGAAGAATCGTTGTTTGGTGAAAGAGATGGTTCCTTTGTTGTTGAAATTGCACCGGAAAACGTTGCAGCGTTTGGAGAGTTGCTTGGATACACCAAATTAGGCATAATCACGGACAATAAAATACTCCGTTTCAACGCAGTTAGCGGCGGAACAAGTTCCGCTGTTATCGAAGCAAACATTGACGAATTAAAAGCGGCGTGGCAAAAACCGCTGGATTGGTAATAACAATATTTCTGTTTAGCCGCTGCTTCAGCAGCGTTATCATAATGCAAACCGTCATACTCGGAACGAATAACCGTAAAAAAGGACTGGAACTGGCAGAATTGCTTGTACCGCATAATGTCGAAGTCAAAACGTTAAAGGACTTCGGCAATGTTTTGAATGTTGTTGAGGACGGACAAACATTTCAGGACAATGCCCGCAAGAAAGCAGTTGAGCAGGCAAAATTTTTGAACGCTTGGGTCATCGGCGAAGACAGCGGGCTTTGCGTGGATGCGCTGGGCGGTGCGCCGGGCGTGTTTTCGGCAAGGTTCGCTGCTGTGTCAAACGACAATGCCTCCGATGAAGATAACAACAAACTGCTGCTTGA
>JAISJZ010000339.1 GCA_031261125.1 Planctomycetaceae bacterium
ATTTTACGGTTATAAGACCTGCGTCAATCCAGCCGTCAGTCCGTTTCGTATCTGCAACTGCACATCGGATTCCGATTTTGTTATCCTGTGTTGTGTCAACAATACCGACCGCAAGATGATATGTTCCTGCCGGAACATTCCACGCGATTGAAGAAGTATAATCGGTGTCCACATCTTTAATCCATCCCGATGGTTCGGCAGTTGAATCGGCAACGATGCTCACCGGTTCTTTCTTATCGGAAAACAGAGCGAAGGCAACCTGATATTTTTTGTTCCAGCGCGGATTGGCATTAGGGCAAACGCCGCAGCCGACATTCGTCCAGCAATGTTTATAGGCGTTCTTTTCACCGGCGATAATTTCCTTCGGATACTCAATTTTCAGCGGCAGCAAACGGTAGCCGCCCTCGGCAACGAACTTGTCAATCAAATCCTGTCCGTCCCGTAGCCAAATTTTCAAATCCGACGGATTACGCAAATCAAAAGTGTTGCTATGACCGGCAATCGCATCGTCAATGCTCGCAACTAATACTTCACGAACGTTCTTCAATTTGCGGATACGGTCAAGCGGAAACTGCTCCGGTTTATACCATTCCAAACTCCAATAACACGCTTCGCCGATTAGCGGAAATTCAGGAAAATGTTCGTTGATAAAATCCTTCTGCGGCTGCGTGAACCATTCGCTTCCCAAACCGTCCCGCCGCGGAATATAGCCGTATTTCTTAACCGCTATCCGCAATTCCGATTCCAAACCAAAAGCAGAACCAAAACAGTAAGCCAGAAGAACCCGCTTGAAAGAAGAAGCATAAGAAGAACAAATCCACTCTAAAACTTTATCTTTGTTTTCTTGGGAATCGTTTTTAAGAATCAGATTATGCTGTTCGCCCCACAAGCCCAAGCCATTGCCGTCAACAAAATCAACTTCCTGCGGATTGTCAAACCGTTTGCCGAAAGCACGGATAAAGTTGGAAAATTTCTGCTGAAAAACCGGGTCATCTTCGTATGGTTCCCAGAAATTTTCGTTGGTCTTGCATACCGTCCATTCGGCACCGGCTTTTCGGACAAACTCCGGTGTTGCCTGTTCGGCATTGTCCTGACTGCGGGCAATCACGCGAAACGCCAATTTCAAATTATTTTTCTTTGCATATTCGAGCATTTTCTTAAACTGCTCATTATGTTCCCAAGCGTATTTTCCTTCTTCGGGTTCAAGAGTTGACCAGCGGCAGCGGTAGTAAAAGAAGTTTGCCTTCGGAATACCCGGTTCGAGTCCTTTCCACCATTCATCGGGGGCGGGATGTTTCCAGACAATATCGGCGTAAAGTCCCCAGCCCATTGCGGGATTGCGCAGAACCGTTGTTGTATCCGGTTTGAAAGAAACCGTCTGTGTTACGGTCTGCATTTCCGCTGCAAAAGTGCTTCCGCAGAGAAATAAGCAGAGAAATGATAAAGCAAGAAATAGTTGCAGATGTTTCATAAGTACCTCTAATTTTTTACTGCTCTAGTGTGAACACCCTAATGTGTTTTGAAGTGTTTCGGGTCTATTTTGATGCTGTTCCATTTCGGGTCGTCTAATTCAACGCTCAACTCGTTATTTTTTCCTGCTTCGACTTGTAAGGTTATCGTTGAAATGAGCGGGTCCCGCAAAGCGAGCGGGACATATTTTATATTTTCTGCCGTTTTTTTATCTCTTTCTTTTGAATATTGGGTTCCTTCTTCGCGGCTCATACCCTTCGTTACCTTTTTCGGGTCTTCTAATCCCCATCCGGCGGGACGGTGCAAGCCGATTAGAATTTCTCCGACCGGCGCACCGGCGAATCTCCGCTCGCCGTTATTGTAATAAGTCGATAACGAAATGGTTCCGTTTTGG
This sequence comes from Planctomycetaceae bacterium, assembly GCA_031261125.1. Classification (GTDB taxonomy): domain Bacteria; phylum Planctomycetota; class Planctomycetia; order Pirellulales; family Thermoguttaceae; genus WRKP01. The sequence continues at coordinate 1,865 of JAISJZ010000339.1, forward strand.
ATTTCTCCGCGGCAAGTGTAATTACTTGAGAGAGATTGCGAATGAACGGATACCGTTACGCCTTCAGCCGGCACACCGCCTTTCGTAACCGACACTTTCAATGGGGCAAGTTGCGGCAAACCGTCCGGCACGCCGCAGCCGGTGATTATACAACAAAGGCAGCAAAGAAAAAAGAAAATAAAAAGTAAATGCCGCATAAAATTATCTTAACTGCTTTTTCAGTGTTGTAATGGTAAGTGAAATAATAAACAACCGCCGCAGAAAACGGCGGCACACGGAAATTACGGCGTTTTTGATTCGCCGCCGTCCTTGGAACCGAAGGCACCCCAAACGCCGTAGGGCGACTCGCCGCCGACATCGCGGACATATTCCTGATTAGCAGCGTGTGTTAAATCGCCGCAATCTATCGTTTCCGAAATGAACGAAATGTGACCGTCCAGTGCTGCGGCATTTACCCCGCCGGTATGAAAACTGTTTGCCGTAGTAATACTGTAATTCTCGCCGCCGTCTCCGTCTCCGCAAGACGGACTGTTCGGCGGTAATATCGTAGTGAACGTACTGTTACCCCAAAAACCGTTAGCAAACCATTGTCCCGCAAATTGTTTTGCTCCGCTTTCTGCAACGAGAGAACGGTCGCCCGTTTTAAACGCTTCTTTACAAAGTTTCGGGTTCCAAGTATAGATTTGATTATTCATACCGCCGCGGACGTGGTCATCGTACCAGCCGATTGAACCGCAACGTTCAGAATAAACAACAGTATTGGATGTTCCGTCCGTTGCAGCAGCAAAGGAATCGTAAAGATTCCGTCCAAAAACTCCGCGAGTACGGACTTGCCCGTTTGGACCGGTGGGCAGCCAGACGCAACAATCGCCGCCGCACCAGGCATAATTGAAACGCGATTTCATATTGCTGTTCCACCCCGCCTCGGCGTGACCGTTAGGGTCGGACGGGCAAATGTAGGTACTGATATAACTGTAATTTCCTTCAAAGCCGCCATCTGCCGAAAAACTTCTACCGTACACGGTTGTACCATTAGCGTCAGTAGCAGAAAATTCCGCACAGGAATCAATGTAGTTTTTCCATACATCGAACAACTGGGGCTGCTCGATGAACGGCAACACCGCCCAAAGAGGGGATAGATGACTCATATTCCATACTCCCATTATCCCGCCCTGTCCTGCCGGAAGCCCGTTGTTGATGTCGTGGTAATTGTGAAGCGATAGTGTAATTTGTTTGAGATGATTGGTACATTGCATTCTTCTTGCCGCCTCACGGGCGGCTTGCACAGCGGGCAAGAGCAAGGCGATGAGAACGCCGATGATGGCGATAACGACGAGAAGTTCAACGAGTGTGAAACCGCGTTTGGCGGGTTGACACCCGCGGCTATGACGATTTACCCCCCCCCGCAAGTTCCGTGCCAATCAAAATAATTTTTCGACATTGTTGGTTTCCTTTCTCTCATCGCAAGCGATTGGGCTGAAAATTCCGGCGGCAAAGCCGCTCGGCTGAACAAACTATTACCGAAATGGTAACGTTTGGTAACAAACAGTACGGTACAGTGTCCGACACCCGCACCCGACTGTATCGTTGTATTATACACCAAAAATGAAAAGAGTCAAGAGTGTTATCTGGAATAATCAGAAAAATTTTATAAAATAAACCAACATCAAAAAAAATCTGCAATCATCTGCGTAACTCTGCGGATAAATATTCCTTAAGTTGATACCTATGGGCTACCTACCAATCCACCCCGTGAACAGTTCCAAAAATTTTATCATGCGAAACATCCTGTTTTTATTTTGTGTTCTTTTTCCAGCTTCTTTACTTGCGGACTTTCCCGATTCCGTGCCATCTTTTATCTGGCTCGAATCGGAGAATCCGGCAACTACGGTTGGAGTTGAAAAACTCAACTCTTGGGAGAATCCGTATTTTTCGGGGAAATGGCTGCATTTGAGCGTTGATGCGGATAAACTTGATGCGCAAATTCAGGGAAACGAAGTTGTTTTCCGGTACGAATTTGAATCGGGCGTGACTGAGAATTTTGAACTGTGGAACCGTGTTGGTTTTGAGTATGTTCGCAGTCCGTTTGATTGGCGGCTTGATAACGGAGATTGGAAAACCGCAAAACCGGATGATTTAACTGTCGATTTGATGGAAGTCGGTTTCTGGTGCGAAATCGCGTGGTTGAAACTTGGTAACGTTGACCTGCAAAAAGGGAAGCATACTCTCGAAATCCGACTCCCAAAGCGGAAGAACGCGGACGGAAAACCGGAACGAATTCTTTACGCTTCCGATTGCCTTTGTTTGTATCCGGGAAAATTCGCGCCGTATTCCAAGTTCAAACCGAATGAAGACCATCGAACCGAAAAAGACCGTGAAGCGGCTCAACACGTCTTTCCTGCTGCGCCGGAAATTCGATTAAGCGGAACGTGGGAGATTTGCCGCGACGACGAACTTTTGCCCGAACCGGTGGCAACGCCGATTTCCCGATTACCGAACACAAACCGTTGGTCGGCGATTACCGTTCCCGGTGACAAAAATACGTTGCGTCCCGACCTGCAATTCGCTCATCGAATTTGGTATCGAACGAAATTTGAAGCATCGACCAAAACCGCGTTCCTCGAATTTCCGCAGAATAATCTCAATACGACCGTTTATGTGAACGGACAACTTTGCGGATTCAATAAGAATCCTTTCGCCAAATTTCACATCGACATCAGCAACGCGGTCAAAACGGGAACCAACGAACTTTACGTCGGAATCCGCGACGTTTGGTATGGCTATTCCGAAAACCCAAGCGACCCGATGAAATTGCGGCGAAGATTCAATCTTCCGAAATCGTATATCGGACAAGGTTTTCAGGATTTATCGTATCCGGTTTGGAATCGACCGCAATCGGGGATTCTCCTCGAACCGGCAATCTCGTTCAAAACAAGTCCGGTTTACATCGACGATGTTTTCGTCAAAACTTCTGTTGCGAAAAATGAAATCGAGTTGGAAGTAACGCTCAAAAACACTTCCGACCAGGACCAACAGATTGAATTTAACGCGAAGTGTTTTCCGAAAGACGACGGAAATTCCGGCGGGGATTCAGGGAAAGCAGAACCGGCGAAAGTTTTTGAACAGAAACGTTTTCTGGTGAAAGCCAACAGTGAGCAAGTTGTCAACATTACGGAAAAATGGGAGAATCCGAAACGTTGGACACCGCAAAAACCGTTTCTCTATCAACTCCATTGTTCGCTCAATGAAAAGGATGTTGAAAAGTACAACTTTGGATTCCGCGAATGGTCGATAGACGGGAAAAACTTTTTACTCAACGGCGTTCCGTTTCACGGTTGGGCGGATACATTCAATGCCGAATCGAAAGAAGATTGGTTGGCGTTTTATCGTAACTCGAATCAAACGGTGATGCGATTCTGGGGACCGAACTGGAAAGGAATGTCTCCCGATGAAACGCTTGATTTCTTCGACCAAAACGGGGTCGTTGTCCGACGAACCGGCGGCGAACTCGATGGGCAAATGATTGGATATATGGCAATCGAATCCGATCCCGCTCTCCGCGAACGGAATAAAGCCGCGTTACAAAAAGCGGGAGACGACCCGAAAAAAGAAGAGTTAAAACTCGACCTGTTACAGAATTGGCGGGAGCAGGTTTGCGCTCAGGTGAAAGGGGAACGAAACCATCCTTCGGTGATGATTTGGTCAACGGATAACGAATGGTTGTACATCAATTGTATCAATCTCTACGGCGGACTGATGGATCAATTTGAGGACGAATACATCAAAACCGTGCGCGCCGTGAAAGGTGTTGACCCGACCCGTGCAAGTATGCCCGACGGCGGCGGAGCGACAAAAAGCAACGCGCTGGAAGTGCAAGGAGACCATTATGTCTTTGACGATTTTACAAAATATCCCGACCGCGCTTACGAACCGTTCACGAAAGGCGGCGGTCGTGGTCGTTGGGAATGGGATCAAAAACGACCGCGATTTATCGGCGAAGATTTTTATGTGAATGGAATGCACCCTTCCGAGTTCGCTGTCTTCGGCGGTGAAGAAGCGTTTGCCGGTCGAACCGGCGCGAAAAAAGGAGTCGGAATCCTCTACAAAATGTTGACCGAAGGATACCGCTGGAGCGAATACGGTGCGTGGCATTTTTGGGTTGACCAGAGCCGTGCGTCCGCCCAGTATTCGTCCAACGCCCCCATTGCGGTCTTCTGCAAGGAATACGACTGGACGTTTGAATCGGGCGAAACGGTGAATCGAACGCTCAAAATTTTTAATGATACACAAGAAAAAGAAACGATCACGCTGAACTGGGAGGTTTGTTTTTCCACTGAGGGAATCCCTTCTCGTCCTGATGTGCGTCAGTATCGACTACCCACCGGCTATATTGAAAAAGACGGACAATGGATTTGTTCCGGTTCCAAAAAATTCGAGATAAACGCCGGTTGTTCCGGGGAGTATTCGTTGCAATTTCCTGTTATCCGAATTGACCTTAATGAACGGGATCGCGCCGAAGGAAAATTGATTCTCTCCTTAACAACGCAAAAAAAGGGTGAATCCGTTGAATCTTTTCGTGACGAAAAAGAACTTTCCATAGTCCATCTTGCGCCGACTTTCATCTCTTTGGTCTCTCCTCCTGGGTCGCGTGATAATTCCAATATACCGGGTTGCATTCTCCTTTACGACCCGCACCATTCGATCACCACGTATTTGAAAGAGAACAATGTGGAGTACACCGCCATTGAAAATCTAAACGATCTTTCGGCGGCGAGAGAAAAATTGGTGAAAGAACATCCGCCGCTTTTGATTGGGGGGAAAACACGGGAAAAAGTTGTTTTAATCGTTGGTAAGGATGCAATCGAATCGACGAACAGCGATTCGCCGCAATTGCAGGCGTTTGCGTCGCAGGGAAATTCCGTCGTTGTGCTGGAACAGAAAAATCCGTTACGATACGGTGCGCTTCCGTGCGAAATTGATTTCTCCGAAAACGAAGGGCGAACCGCGTTTATCGAGAATGAAAATCATCGTGTGTTCGAATGGCTCAAGAACAAAGATTTCTTCACTTGGGCGGACGGACATCTTGTTTATCGCAACGCTTACAAGAAGCCGGTTCGCGGAGCAAGGTCGCTACTCCAATGCGGTCAACGTCTCGAAAATTCCGCCGTCGTTGAGATTCCTGTCGGCGAAGGACTGATGATTCTTTCGCAAACATTGATTGGCGAAAAACTCGCAAAAAGCGTTGTCGCAAAACAGTTGCTTGGAAATATGATTCAATATGCGTCGGAATATGAATTGAAATTCACGCCGGTTGTTCTCTGTAAACAGGATGCTGACCCGCGTTTGCTCGTTGAACTGGACGCAATGCAATTGAAATATACCACTGTTGACGAACCAAATGCCGCGTTACAAAATCTTCAAAAGTCAACCGTGATTCTGTCAGCAACACCGCGAAATTTGAAGTCGATTTTCGAACATCAAAAGGAAGTCGAGCAGTTTTACCAAAAAGGCGGAACGATTCTGTTACACGGATTAACGCCCGAAGGACTGGAAAATTTCAATAAATTCGTTGGAGTGGAACATCTTATTCGACCGTTTGTTCGGGAAAAGGTTGTTTTCCCGCCGAAAAGGAATCCGCTCACGCTCGGACTTTCGCTCAATGATATTGCGATGAGCAGCGGCGAAAAAATGTTCGGTTGGGCGAACGATGAGTATGTTGCGTCTGATACGTATTCTTACGTTGTCGATATTGAAGATGTTGCTCCGTTTGCGAAGTACGAAAACGATTTTGTGAAAATGATGAGTAACGGAATGGGTTCCGCCGATGGCTGGCCCTATATCGTCAACGTTCCCGCTCCGAATGTTCCGCCGCTTGACTTCACGTTGAAATTTCCGAAAGAGCAGGAAATTACCGAAGTAACTTGGACGGGGAACACGTTCTATTATCCCGTAACAAAATTCGGATTGTTCTTCGACGGAAAATCGTCGCAACCGGCAATGTTCAACGTCGAACCGAATACAGAGCCGCAAACCTTTTCGGTTGAGCCACCGATTCGCGGCAAGGATTTAACGCTTCGTCTTGCCGATTGGACTGTTTTACCCGATAAAGGTCAAACGACGGGGCTTGATAATATCGAGTTGAAAGTTCGGCGTTCGGAGGAGTTTTATAAAAAAGTAAAACCGCTATTGAACATCGGAGCAATGGTTCAGTACCAAATGAATCACGGTTCCGTTGTTCTGTGTAATCTCAAATTTCAGGAAAACGAAGCGGTTCCCGCAAATACGGTAAAAAAGCGGAATATTTTAGCGACGATCCTGCGTAATCTCGGAGCAGAGTTTTCCGAAACGAAATCCATCATCGCCGGAACGCCCCTGCAATATGAGCAGATAGATATTTCCAAACAGTGCAACGAGTTCCGCAGCGAACGCGGTTGGTTCGGTGATAAAGCGTTTACGTTTGTTGACCTTCCGCGCGGATTACAAAAGTTTGGTGCGGTTCCCTTTGAGATATACGATTTTCCAACTTCACCGGTTCCAAACTGTATTGCCGTCAAAGCAGAGGATGTTCGCGGAATACCCGTCACAAAAAAGGCGGATGCTATTTTCTTCTTTCACACAGGAAAGATTGACCGCCGCCGCAATCGGGATGAAATCCGCGACGGAAAGCAATTTGAACTGTTCAAATACGTTGTCCGCTACACCGACGGAAAAACGATTGAAATACCGATAATTTCCGAAGTCGATATTGACAACTACAAACAGCAAAACGTCGTCCCGATTAGCGGCGCAACACTCGGCTGGGTTCGCAAGTACGAAGGAACCGACCAAACAGCCGTCGCCTACGTCAAGCAATGGACAAACCCGCACCCGGAATCAGTCATCGAATCAATCGACCTCGTTCACGGAAAAGACAACGTTGGTAGTGCTGCCGTACTTGGGATAACCGTTGCGAGAATGACCGCAAAATAAAGACGGGAAACTTTTTTTGGAACGCTTGAGTTGTTATGTCAGTTCGGGTAAAATGGGGTATTCTTAAATCAGACGATGACACGGGAGTGCCGTCTGATGCCGGAATTTCCTGGGCGGTTGTCTTGGATTTCGCAATTATTACACTAAATCATTTCCAATTTAATTTTTCCGATACAAAATGCAAATTGTTAAAATAGATAAAGGGGGGGGGGGTAGGCAGAATTGCTGTTCTACTTCCTTGTTATAACGAAGCCGTCAGCATTGCCAAAGTCGTTGCCGCTTTTCGGCAGGCACTTCCGACGGCGATCATCTATGTCTATGACAATAACTCTAAAGACAACACCGCGGAATTAGCCCGCAGTGCCGGTGCCGTTGTGCGGACGGAACCCTTTCAAGGAAAAGGGAATGTCGTTCGCCGAATGTTCAGCGATGTCGAAGCGGACATTTATATTATGTCCGACGGCGACGAAACTTACGATGCTTCCGTTGCCCCGCAGTTAATCGAGAAACTCATCGACGAAAATCTCGATATGGTCGTCGGCAGCCGCGTTGAATCGGAATCGAAAGCGTACCGTGCCGGTCATAAATTCGGCAACAAAATGTTGACCGGTCTGGTCAAATATCTTTTTGGCTATGGCTTTGAGGACATTCTGTCTGGTTATCGGGTGATGTCCCGCCGCTTTGTCAAATCGTTTCCGATTTTGTCCGGCGGTTTTGAAATTGAAACGGAAATGTCGATTCACGCTTTGCAATTACAACTTCCCGTTGCGGAAGTGCCGACAAAATACGGAGCGAGACCGGAGGAATCGCCGAGCAAACTGCGGACATATCGGGACGGTTTTCGGATTCTGTTCACGATTTTGAGTTTAATGGGAACGGAACGCCCACGACTATTGTTCGGGGCGATTGGATTTTTGCTCTTTTTCGTTGCGTTTATTTTAGCAATTCCGTTGGGAGTAACATACATCCAAACCGGATTAGTTCCGCGTTTTCCAACGGCGATTTTCTGCGTTGGTTTAGTTCTGCTTGCCGCCCAAATTTTTGCGTTAGGCTGGCTGCTTCACTCCGTCCGTCGTGGTCGAGTGGAAACTAAGCGATTGGCGTACTTGGCACAGAAAGGACATCCGAGAAAGAAATGGAATAAAACTACGGAACACACGGACTAACGGAACATACGGAATTGAAATTTCTGCGTATTCCGTTATTCCGTGTGTTCCGCAGTAAAAACATTAAAACAACTGTAGCGAAAATGTTCAAAAATACTCTCCGCTTTCTCGTTTCCCCGTGTCCGATTTCGCTCTGGTGGCTACCGTGGATGCTGTGTATTGCGGGATTGATGATTGACGCAGTGATTCGCTTTCCGGGGGCAATACACGGAATGGTCGGAATTTCAATCAAAGAATCATTATCAGGAAACTACACCGATTGGCATCCGTCTATTTTCGCTTTTACTTTTTATGTAATGCGTGTTCTGTTTTATGAACCATTCGGAATTTCCGGCACGGGACAGGG
>JAISJZ010000408.1 GCA_031261125.1 Planctomycetaceae bacterium
GTTCGGCGGCGGTCAGCGTTACTTTGTAAATCTTGTTCATTGCGGATTCCTTGCTCGTAAAAAAATGGGAATGACGAAGTAAAACGATTTCACGAAATCCGGTCAAGGGCAATTCATAACATTGAACTTGAAGAGGTACTAGCATACTTTGCAACTCCGCGAACGATGCCGCGTCCATAAACGGTCGATGATTCCACAATCAGCAGCACATTTTTTTTCGGTTTCACAAAAAATCCTCCGGCAGAGAATAACGAAATTTCTGAAAATTCACTTCACCCTTTTGTCCACTGTTTCAGCAGGGCAAGAACTCGTTTCGATTCGACCGGTTTGGGGCAAAAGGCATCCATTCCAACGGCGAGGCATTTGGCTTCGTCTTCCACTGTAACATTTGCGGTGAGCGCAATAATCGGTATGCGGCGGGATTTCGTTTCCGCTTCCCACTCACGAATCCGACGCGAAGCGGCAAAGCCGTCCATAACCGGCATTTGGCAATCCATTAACACGGCATTGAAGTATTCGTGCGTTACTTTTTCAACCGCTTCCTCTCCGTTTGCCGCAAGAACGTATTCGATGTCGGCATTCTTCAGTATTTCCGCAATGACAATCTGGTTGATACGGTTATCCTCGGCAACGAGAATTCGTAAGTTTTTCAATGTGCCGTCCTCTTGCCGGGGACTGCCGGATGCCGTTGCGGTTTCCTTACCCGCAAACATTCGGCTCGCCGCGTTAAAAAGAATAATACTCTGCACCGGCTTGCTGACGAATTGCAGCGTTTCTGGATGTTCCCACGTTTTCCGATAAGACATATCAGCAAGCGGAGTCAAAAAGATGATGGGCGTATGCAATAAACGGGCATCCTTTTGAATGGTATTGATTAAATCTTCTCCCTCGGAATCTGCCAAATGAGTATCGACGATGACCTGCTCAAACGGCGACCCCGAAGTTGCCGCATTTCGGAGTTTATCGAGAGCATCTTGTGCCGATGCTGTCACTTGCGGGTTGAAGTTCCACGATGCAAATTGTTCGGCAAGTACCGGCTGCTGGAAAATACTGTTGCTGACAATCAAGACCGGTTTACCGTTTATTTTTTTTATGGTTTCCGTCATTGTCAGTATTGCGCTGGCGTGTTCGACCTCATCGTCCGGCTTAATTTCCAGTACAACATCAAAACGAAACGTCGAACCCTTTCCTTCCTCGCTTTTGACGTGAATACTTCCTCCCATCAATTCAACTAACCGTTTGCTGATAGCAAGCCCCAGTCCTGTCCCGCCGTATTTCCGCGACGAGGAGGAATCGACCTGGGAAAATAGTTGGAACAAATATTCTTGCCTATCCGCGGGAATCCCGATACCCGTATCAATGACTTCAAAGAAAATATGATTTTGTGATTCTTCTTCAACAAGCCCCACGTTGATTCGGATACCGCCTTTGTCCGTAAATTTTAAGGCGTTGCCCACCAGATTGAGAAGAACCTGACGCAGCCGTCCTTCATCGCCGTAAATATGCTTGGGAACGTTGTATCCGAAGGTTGCAACGAGTTCCAACTGCTTTTCCACAACACGGGCGGCAAGAATCGAAATCACGGTATCAAGTAATTTGTGCAGGTCAAATACGGTCGGATTTAACTCGAATTTTCCCGCCTCCATTTTGGAGAAATCAAGAACATCGTTTATCAAAAACAGAAGCGATTCGCCGGACACCTTAATCAGTTTGACATACTCCGACTGTTTGGGCTGAAGTGGCGTTTGCCTTAAAAGGTCGGCAATTCCAATAACCCCGTTGAGCGGTGTCCGCATTTCGTGGCTCATCGTCGCAAGGAATTGACTTTTCACCATACTCGCGGTTTCGGCGGCTTCTTTGGCAGCAGCAGTGTGAACCGTTTCATCAATACTCACACGAAGTTTCTCCGCCATCGTTGCAAACGTTTGGGCAAGTTCTTCGATTTCATCGCGGCTCTTGATTCCGGTTACTTCGACATCCCAGTTTCCCTCCGATAAGATGCGGGTAAAATGGAGTAATTGTTTCAGCGGTTGCGTGATGTTGCGGGCGGAAAACAAAATCACGACAACAATCACACACAATCCGACAGCAAACGTTATCGAACTGGCGGCTAATTGAGCATAGACGGGGCGTAAGACATCTGCTTCGTGGATTCGCTTCAACAACCCCCAACCGATGTCAGGAAGAGGCGTGTAAGCACCGAAAATACGCATTTTGGTAATCTTGCTGTTCACCAAGTAAATTCCCGACTCACCGTGTAACAATTTTTTCGCCGCTCCCCGCAGTGTTTCGGCACCGTATTTATCTCCTACCGTATTATAGGTTTCATTCATTTCCCATTCGGGATGGTCGGTTGAAACAATAATTGTGCCTGCTGCGCTGAACAAAAGGTAATCGGCATCGTCGGCGGAGATATTCGTAATGGTGTTGCGGATGTCGCCAAGTGAAATACCGATGGAAGCGACCCCGGAAAATTTTCCGTCGATGAAAAAAGGGACGGAAAAGGAACATATCAAAATACCGCCGGCGTGATGAGAAAAATGCGGCTCCTCCCAACTGGGTTGGTGCGTTTTTTGGGGTTTGGTGTACCACTCCAAATCAGTGAGTTTCTGTTCTGCCGCCAAATCTTTGTAAAGAAAATTTTCGTCCTGGTGTCCGTCAATGGTTTCCGGCGAACGATAAACAAAAGGCGAAAGATAACCATCGTTTGATTTTCGCGGCAAATCAGGAAAGGCATCCGGTTCAAAGGCAATAACGCACCGGGTGATATTCGGATTGGTTTCTAATTTCCGCCGGAGAAAAGTTGTGATTTGTTCGACGGAATTGGGACGCTCAATAATAACGTAGTCCGCCAGACCGTGCGCCACTTTTGCGGTGGTCATTAAATTCATTTCGCAGGTCTTGGCGTGGCGGGCGGCAGATTCTGTCAAATCGTGGAATGCCGTATTCCTTGCTGCCGACAAGCCCATCCAGTATTGAACGGACACGACGGCGCAATAAACGAGGACGACAGGAAGGGCAATCTGAATGACCAATTTCCGCCGTATCGGAATTTTGACAGAAGTAGTTGACGACACGTTTTTTTTTTCGTGTTTTGGTATTTGGCAATTTTCAAAAGGAAGAACAATGCGTCCGGCACAGAAGGATTATCGGCAATCGACACAAGAAGTCAAGAGCGGCTTTGCCCTGTGCGTCCAAAAACTTTTTCCTTATGGCTGCAATAAATTTGTCCCGCTGCCGATTTTTATACGGTCAATCATTTCGCGCCGGCGACTGCTTCGGCAACGTTTTGGGCGTGTTCCCGCACCCGCCGGTAAGCGTTAATCTGCGTATTCAACGCAATCACCACCCGCGGGTCGTACTTCGTCTCTGAATTGGTCAACTCCTTAATGAACCCCGCCCGCAGGTCCTTCGCCCGCTGCGTCAATGTTCTGCCGTGCGTGTGAACCTCCGTCATCAATTCGGCAAATGCCGTCCGCCGTTCCGTGTAGAACTTTATCACGTCGGCAATATACACCCGGACTCCGTCGTGCAGTTCCTTCAACGCCGCTTTCTGTTCGTCGGGAAACACCAAACCGTCTTTGTGCATCGTGATATCCGATTTGAGAATCGCAATCAGATAATCGCTGATGGATTCCAATTCGTCCGCCATCCGAAGTTGTTGCTGCGCTGTTTCGCCGATGTCGTGCGAAATGTTGCCTGACAACAGCCCCGCCGTGTACTCAATCACTTCGTCCTGCAAATAATCGAGAAGTTCCTCCTGTAAAAACGCTTCCTCGATTTCGTTCTGGTTGGAACACTCACCGCCGATGATATTTTGCACTCTGTCGGCAAGTTGCAAACAGGTATTGCCCATCCGAATCACTTCAATCCGACTTCGCTCAATCGACATCGAGTACGGTTCCAAACGCTGTACCGAAAGCGATGTAACACGCTGCTTTTCGTTTTCTTCCTCGTTGTTCGGAATGAGCCGCTCCAAAAATTCCGCCGCAATTCGTATAAAAGGCAAATACAACAGCGTGTTCGTGATATTAAAAAGCGAGTGCGTCAACGCAATGCCGACTTTCGGGTCTTTGATCGCACCCGTTACAGGGTCTGTTCCGATAAACCA
>JAISJZ010000423.1 GCA_031261125.1 Planctomycetaceae bacterium
AATCGTTGTGCAAAGCATCGACAGCGGAGTATCGAGTTCAATTTCGGGAGCAGGAATTCGTTGCAGAATCAAGTCCATCAGCGGCAGCATACTTGCATCATTTTTTATCGGTTCGTATCCGCCTTCTTCCCGCTTGTTAACTTCGTTTTCACGAACCGCATAGCCCTCTTTCGTTGATGCAAAAAGATACGGAAACTCGGCGGTGGCATCATCGGCACCAAGTTGCAGAAAGAGGTCGAGCATTTCATTAACAACATCAAACGGTCGGGCATCTTTTCGGTCAATCTTATTGACGACGACGATGGGACGCAGCCCGACTTCGAGTGCTTTGCTTAACACAAATCGTGTTTGCGGCATTGGACCTTCGGCAGCGTCAACGAGAACAAGACAGCCGTCCGCCATCCGCAGCACGCGTTCCACTTCGCCGCCGAAGTCGGCGTGTCCGGGCGTGTCGATGATATTGATTTTCACGCCTTTGTAAGGAATCGCTATGTTTTTAGCGAGGATGGTGATGCCGCGTTCCCGTTCCAAGTCATTGGAGTCGAGAATCTGTTCGCCGGACAGTTGAGTGTCTCGGAACTGACCGGATTGCCGGAGCATACAATCGACCAGTGTCGTTTTGCCGTGGTCAACGTGAGCAATAATCGCAATATTGCGGAGGTCTTGTCTTAATTCTTTCATCGCGGTATTCTACCGCATTTTCGGAAAACGTCAAAGAGAGGGAGATTGCCCCATTGCATCGGCTAAAGGGAGCAATCGTTCCGTCTGTTGACAAAATCCCGAAATACCGGACAATGACTCCTACTCCAGTTACTTGTCCTTGAACACTATTCCCTGTTTTGATGCCGTATCAGTTTATCACCAGCGCAGCACAGTTGCGGGAGTTGTTGGAGAAACTCCGCGATGTCCCCGCCGTTGTGTTCGATACGGAATTCATCTCCGAAGGACGCTATTACCCTGAACTGTGTCTGATTCAAATCGCCGCCGGAGACCAGTCGGCAATCATCGACCCGCTGTCTGCCGGAGACCTTGATGCGATGTGGGAACTATTTTGCAGCGGAAAGCAGGAAATCATTGTTCACGCCTGCCGCAGCGAAATGGAATTTTGCTATCGCTCCGTTGGAAAAATGCCGCCGAACTTGTTCGACGTTCAACTCGCCGCCGGATTTTTGGGAACGGACTATCCCGTTGGTTTGGCGGCACTCTTGGCACACCACCTCGGTATCAATCTGAAAAAAGGCGAAACCCGAAGCACTTGGAATAAACGTCCGCTTTCGCCGCAGCAGATTGACTACGCTCTCGATGATGTCCGGCATCTGGAACAGTTAGCCGGTATCCTCAAAACAAAACTGCGGGACAAGAACCGCCTCGATTGGTATTACGAAGAAATCGAAACAGTCAAGCAGCATCACTTGGAATGTTTTTCGATACCCCGTTGGCGGAATTTACCGAAGAGTTCCGGGCTGCGTCCGCGGGAGTCGGCAATTCAACGGGAAATTTGGTTTTGGCGGGAAGAAATTGCCCGAAGCAGAAATATGCCGGTAAATCGGGTACTGCGGGATGATTTAATTGTCGAATTGGCACGCCGCGGTACAGCGAATCCGCAGTCCATCGCTGCTCTTCGGGGCTTTCAGCGTTCAGATGCGTCCCGGATTGTCCCGGAAATTGCAGCGGCGGTGGAACGTGCGCTGCAACTGCCGGAATCAGAATTACCGGAGATGTCCCGGCACTTATCGTATCCGCAGTATTCGGTAATGACGCAGTTTCTTTTTGTTGCGCTGTGTTTGATTTGCAAACGCAGACGGATTGCGCAGCAGTTGGTCGGCGGTCCCGGCGACGTTCGGGAATTCATCGCGGCGGAATTAAAAACGCTCCCGGCGGAAATTCATCCGCGTCTGCTGCACGGCTGGCGTTCGGAGTTGGTCGGGACATTTTTGACCGATTTGCTTAACGGTAATGCGGCGATTCATTTGGATAAGACCCGCCCGGAAGAACCGCTGGTGTTCTGCTAAATTGCCGGCAGCACGGATACGGGGTTATTGTATTACGTTCCGAAAGTTGATACAATGACCGGCAAGAGTATGGAGTTGTTTTTGCCGCCGTCCGCTTACAAAATGTCAAACGATACGCTTACCGTCAAACTTCGTGAAGCCCGTGAAAAGGTTTTAGAACAACTGTCGCAGGTCATCGTCGGTCAAACCGCCGTGATTGACGAACTGCTCATTTCGATTTTCTCCAGAGGACACTGTCTTCTCGAAGGCGTGCCGGGCTTGGCGAAAACGCTAATGGTCAGTACGCTTGCCCGTGCGCTGAATTTGCGGTTCAGCCGGATTCAATTCACGCCGGACTTAATGCCCGCCGACATCACCGGCATCGACATTATCGAAGAGAACCGGGACACAAAAAGCCGGGACTATCGGTTTCTCGAAGGTCCGTTGTTTGCCAATATGATTTTGGCGGACGAAATCAACCGCACGCCGCCGAAGACGCAGTCCGCTCTGCTCGAAGCGATGCAGGAGAATCGGGTAACAGTCGGTCGGAATCAGCACATTTTGCCGCAGCCGTTTTTCGTCTTGGCAACGCAGAATCCAATTGAACAGGAAGGAACGTATCCGCTGCCGGAGGCACAGCAAGACAGGTTTATGTTCAAGGTGTTCGTTGACTATCCGTCGTTCGATGAGGAGTTTGATGTTGTCCGTAAAACCACGGCATTGCAGGAAGACCATATTCAGCCGGTTCTCGGAGCGGAAGAAATTATCGAGTTGCAGAAGATTGTCCGGCAGGTACCGGCGGCGGACAGTGTAACCCGATATGCGCTGGCGTTGGTGCGTCAGACCCGTGTGGCGGAGAAAAAGGGGATTCCTGACATT
>JAISJZ010000426.1 GCA_031261125.1 Planctomycetaceae bacterium
CAGCACCGGACATCGTTCTGTTAGATAATATGAAGCCGCCGCAACTTGCCGAAGCGGTGCGTTTGCGGAACGAAGCGGCACCGGCGGTTGAATTGGAAGCGTCCGGCGGCATCAATTTGTCAACGGTGCGGGCGGTTGCCGAAACCGGCGTGGAACGTATCAGTGTCGGAGCAATCACGCACTCCGCCGTTTCGCTGGACATCGCTTTGGACTGGTAAGATGCCTTCTGTTACCGTCCTGTTAAAAATGCGAACCGGGCGGGACGGCCTGCCTGAATCGTTCCGAACCGGTCGTTCAAGCCGAATGCCGCCGCGGCATCCAGCGTTCCGAACCGAAACACCGTTTCTACCGGTATTTCAGGATGTTCCCGCAAAGTGAATCTCATTTCATTCACGATACTCAAATCCGGCGATGATGCTAAACTGTCGGTTCCGAGTAAAACCCGAACGCCGAAATCCAGCATTTTCTTCAACGGATATTTCTGAAAGCCGAAGTAATGATGCGACCGCGGACAATACACAACGCTCAGCGTTTCCCGATGCGCAGCGAGGAACCGGAGTTCTTCATCATCTAAATAATTGCCGTGAATGATAAACGCCTGCGGGGAGTGCGCTAACAGTTGCAGGTAATCAAGCGGACGTTTGCCGAGCAGAACGTTCTTCGGTTCGTAATCCGGGTCGGCGTTTTTCATTACGCCGAACAACGCTCCGCCGCCGCCGGTTTGCAGCAATTCCAACTCTTCCGGCGATTCGGCAAGGTGCATCGCAACGGGAACATTCCGCTGAATAACGGCTTCCAGCAATTCCGGGCAGACCGTTTGCGGAGCGTGCGGCGAAACTCCCGTCAGCCGGCAGCGGCTTGCCTCCGTCATTTTCTCTTTTACCTGTTCCTTCTTCCACGCAATCAATTCGCCGAACGGCAGCCAAACAGGAATTTTCGGTGCCGGTACGTTTTGAATGTTAAGTGTTAACGGAACAATATCGGCAACGGCAACGCTTTCTGACAGGACTTCCTGCCGGAGAAACGCGGCGGCAACAGCGTTTTCGGCGTTGTACAATTCCGAACGGCGAAACTGCATCAACGGGGGAATCCACGCCGCCATCGAACGCAATCCGGCAACTGCCGGTACGTCAAGCGGTGCCGGAAGACCGCTCAATTCCAAATGCGTATGAGCGTTGACCGTACCGGGCAGAATTTGACATTCGCTGCCGAAATCGAATACTGTCCGCTGTGCCGGTTTTGCGGTGACGGAATCGACAACACCGTCAACAACGTTGATGAAGTGATTTTCCAACGGAGCGGAACAATTCGTATGAATCCATTTTGCTCCGGCGGAGTATCGGGAAGAGGTGAACGCTGACATCGAGCTTGCAACTGTATTTCATTTCGATTATAACACGGCTGTTATCTTTGCAAAGTCAACCCTAAAAACCGGCAGTAGTGCGGGCGGTTTCCAATGACAAAATACCTTATTACCGGTGCCGGCGGGTTTGTGGGCTGCCTGCTGTTAAACCATTTAGGAACCCGGAACGAACCGAAAATCGAAGTTCTCGCTCTTGATGTCCGTTCTCCGCGAACGGCATTTCCGGCGTTTCCGTTTTCGTTCCGCTTTGAAGCGATAAATCTTCAAGACAAAGAACGGCTCGAAACCGCCGTCGCAACATTCAAACCGGATATGCTGATTCATCTGGCGGCGATGAGCAGTGTCGCCGCCAGTTGGGAAGACCCGACCGGTTGTATTTCCAACAATACTCAAATTATTCTCAACGTGTTAGAAACCGTGCGGCTGTACTGTCCGCGATGCCGGATTCTTGCCGTCGGTTCGGCTGAGGTTTATAACACCGGCGGGCGTGATGAACACTCGCCGCCGCTTGTTGAAACATCGCCGCTGCACTCTGTCAATCCTTATGCACTCGGTCGACAGGCACAGGAGTTAATCGTGAAATTTTACGTTGAGCAGTTCGGATTGGACATCGTTTCGACACGCTCGTTTTCGCATACCGGTCCCGGTCAGGGCGGACATTTTGCCGTCGCCGCTTTTGTTCAGCAACTGCTGAATGCAAAGAACAGTGGTGAAAAAACGGCAGTATTGAAAACCGGCAACACTGATTTAGTTCGGGATTTTTCTGATGCCCGCGATGTTGTCCGGGCTTACGATTTGCTTTTGCTCAAAGGAAAATCCGGGGAGTTCTACAATGTTTGCAGCGGACGGGGCGTTTCTCTGCGGAAAATTATTGAGACCGCTGCCGGTCTGCTGGATTTACAAACCGTCATTACGGTTGACCCTGCCCGGCTGCGGCCGAACGACCCGAATTACATTATCGGTTCGCCGGAAAAACTGCGGACACAAACCGGTTGGACGGCAACTTATCTGCTCGAACAAACGCTACGGGATATGCTCGCGGTCAGATAACCTCTTTTGGGTCCGTTTCGGTAAATTTCCCGAATTTTCACAGAGTTTTTTGTAAAACCGTCATTAAATTCGTTGGAATTGCCGACACCCCCCAAAAGGAATTTTTAGTTTTGAGCGGGGGAACATCCCGTGAAGCCGTTGCGGGTGTTTCAAGCCGCAGCGGGGGCGAAAGCCGGAAATGAAAGGAGTCGCAGCAATATGACGAAGGAAACGTCAAAGATTGAACTTCGGTCGGCAGATAAACACTATGTCAATTTAGGTAAAGTAGGTAATTCGTGTGTGTGGGGGGGGGTGATTTAGGTAATTTCGCTTCACTGCTGTCTGCCCGTGCGTTCTCTTCTTTTTGTGCCGCTCTTGGTGTTCTGTTTCTCTTCGTATTGATGCAGGGAAGTATCCTTGCACGAGTCAGCGTTAAAAACTTTGACGGCGAAGAAGTGTTCTCTCTTCGTTTTTTAAGCGATGACTTTACAACTGAACAAATAGAAGCCATTACCACCGCTGCCCAATACTGGGTCGATATTCTGAAACCCCGCGGTACAATGCCGGTCGGCGGGCAAGGCGTGGACATCGACGGAAACCTCGTCAGCGGTCCCCAACCGGTTGTCATCAATGTCGGTACGGTTGATGGGAATAATGCTTCTAGTTACAATATGCTCCCTATCGAAAGCGGGCAGTTGAATAACCCTTTCCTTGTTACTCCGAGTATGAAATTACTCGCCGATGGTACTTACGTTGACCCTAACGAATCAAGAATGGCTGGAGGTAACCTGGTGAACGCCCACGGCGTGATGGCTATCGGATACTATGACACATCATCGGCTCCGCTGAGTCAAACCGGTAGAGTACAAAGAGACCTTATGACCACCGTATTGCACGAATTCGGTCATACATTGGGAATTTCTGCAAGTGGAGAACTCAACTACATTGACGAAGAACGACAGGCAGAACTCTACAAGTTTTCCGATATATTGACACGTTGGGATTCGCATTTGCGGGATAACAATGGAAACTCTGCCGTACCGGGAGCGTATCCTAATGTGGACGGCAAGCCAATTGATGATGACCCGACAAACGGCGGACAGTATATTTTCGATATGGGCGACCCGAATTCGCCGACCCAACCGGCAAATTTTACTTTCGTTGGAAAGAATGTATTGGAATTGCTGTACGGAAAACCGGTTGATAAACTGACCGAAGAGGAAAAAAATCACGGTGTCGCCCTTCAAGGACTTGTACTGAACGATGGGGATAACGATGGAGATGGTATTCCTAATTACTTGGAAAAAGGTGCCGACCGCTGGATTTATGATGTTAATGGGGAAGAGGAAACAGGAAATCAAGTGTTCAATACACTATCGAATATTAACGCTCGCAACTCGCTGATGAGCGGGCAGACGTACCGGAACTATCCGATGTTCCTCGAAGTCGAATTAGCGGCAATGCAGGACCTGGGTTATGACATTGATCGGAGCAGTTTCTTCGGGAGAAGTTTTTACGTTAACGGCGACGGAACGCCTTTTTACAATTCGGCAACGTTCGCTTCGTTGAGTGCTTATGGAGTCGGAGCGCATTTGTTTGCGGACACCTTGAATATCATTCAAACAGGAAGTATTCAGGCAAGCGGACCGGGTGCTGCCGGTATCCGTGTTGACGGTGTCGGTAATACACTGACGATTCCTTACGGAACAACGGTCTATTCCGGTCTTCCTGCTGATTACATAATTCCTACTGACCACGTTGATAGTTTCCGTAATTATGGAGTTAGCGTATTGGATAACGGCGTTCTTGAAACCGGCATAGACGGTACCGGTCTGCTGGTCGCTTACGGAAAAGACCATCAAATCATTCATCGGGGAGGGGAAGAATGGAATAGGTGCCAGATTCGATTTCGGTGAACCGCAACCCGGTGCGCGGTTGGGTTCGTATGCGTTTGACCCGAATTACGGCTATATGGAGGAAGGAAAACTGACCGCTCGTCAAATCGTTTGACATTACCGGGACCATTAAGGGAGGTAAACCGACGGCAAGCGTACCAACTATTAAGGGCTATGATTATGTAACGATAACCACAGATGGGAATATAGGCAATCTCCCTAATAATATCGATGAGATCGATGTCTTTGTCAGCCCCCCTATCGTACTTGGTTACGAGTACACAAAATCCTTTATTATTCCTCCCTATC
>JAISJZ010000017.1 GCA_031261125.1 Planctomycetaceae bacterium
GGAAACGCCGCCGGTGTTAAACGCCGTTCCTTGTGAATAATCCGCCGTTCATCGTCAAGCCGGCATTTTTCTAAAAAAAAAAGAAAAAGCACTTGCAAATTTATTTTTTTCAAGTACAATGTCAACGGTATTGACGAAGTAAAGTTAATCGTGTACAATAACAGCATCATTAGTTCCGCACCATTGCTACACACAGCGATTTGTTTTAACTTAACCATTCAACTGTTTAGCCGCCGATTTGCGGCGGGTATATTTAGCCGGTTTGCTTGCCGAACCGGAGAAAGGAGAACTAAAAGTGTCAGAAAAATTACCGAATGTTAAAATGGGGGGGGGTGGTAGTTTACGAAGTTTAATCCGCCGATTGCGCCGCGGATTCACGCTCGTTGAACTTCTCGTCGTCATCGCCATTATCGGCGTTCTTATTGCGTTACTCTTGCCGGCAGTACAGGCAGCCCGCGAAGCGGCTCGAAGGTCGCAATGCTCAAACCATCTCAAACAGTTCGGGCTGGCAGTTCACAATCACGTCTCGGCAAAGAACAACTTCCTGCCGTCGATTGTGGTTCACTCTGCCCGACCGAGTTGCTACGTTATGCTGATGCCGTTCTACGAACAACAATCGCTCTATGACCAGATTGTGGTGAACGGTCTGGAGCGGGCTTTGCAGGACTTGGCATCGTGGGACGCAGCCACCAATAAATTTTCGGGAACGGACGATTATGCGCGATACCGGATGTGGTGGGATAACCTGACCGAAGCCCAGCAGAATGAATACTCGTCGATTCCGATTTGGAAATGCCCGACGCGCCGCGGCGGAATTCAAAAGAGCACCGATGTTGATGATGCAAGTGCTAGCAACTATATGGCGACTGGTCCGGTTTCTGACTATGCCGTTGTGGCTTATCGGGATGATGCTGGCTCTGCTTGGGCTTCGTACCATAGCAGTACTGACAACGCTGCGGTTGCTCTACAATTCGGTCCTTTGCGCGCCGGTCGGAGACCAACGGGAATAGGAAATGGTAACATAGATGCCAACGTGCCGCGTGATAACATTGGCTATTGGTCGGATGGAACGAGTAATCAAATCGTGATTGGGGAAAAACACGTTCCGCAAGGAACAATGAATGTTTGTAAACTTGAACGTTTCAAGCAGGGAGAATGTACGGCACTGACCGGAGATAGTAGAGCCACTGCGGGTTTGGCACGGCGAGTTTATCAAACGCACCGTTTGGCAACCGGTCCAAACGATTTTGTTCCGCCGGATATGAATTCCACGGGCGAGAATGATGACTATTCGCCGTATCACGTTTACGGTTTTGGTTCGTATCATCCGGGCGTTTGCCAGTTCCTCATCGGCGACGGTGCGGTGAAAGCATTCTCTGTTACAACTCCGATGGCGACCGTCCTTGTCCCGTTGGCAAATGTTAGCGATGGCGTTGCTGTTGCGATGCCGTAGAAAATACGGGCGGCGGAGCGAAATGATTATTCGTCAACTACTATCCACTACTTATGCGTAATATCCTGTTTCTTTGTTTATTTTTCGTTGCAACTTGCCTCGGTTGCGGCGGTAAGGGTTTCAATGTCAGCGGAAAGGTAACGTTCCCGGACGGAAAACCGGTACCGCGCGGACAAGTAACGCTTTTTTCTGACACGTTCACTGCCGGTAGCGGCATTGGTGCCGACGGAACGTACCGTATCAATATGCCTGTTCCAGCCGGGACTTACAAAGTAACAGTCAGGGCAACAGAGGATTCGCCGAGCGATACGAAGGTTGCCCCTGAAGATGTGAAACCTCCCAAGCCGCTGGTAGATGTGAAATACAATAGCCCGGAAAAGAGCGGCTTAACTGTCGATGTCAAAGGGGCAACGACGTTTGACATTACCGTGGAACCGCCGAAGTAGAGAGGTTTCCTTACTTATTTTACACTCATTATGCGTACTATCCTGTTCCTTTGTTTGTTTTGTGTTGCGGCGTGCCTTGGTTGCGGTGTTGTCAGCAGTAAGGGCTTTCCCGTCAGTGGGGTGGTTTCTTTTTCTGACGGTAAACCGGTATCGTATGGACAAGTGACGCTCACTTCCGGCTCTTTTTCTGTCGGCGGCGATATTATCTCCGATGGAACGTACAACATCAGCAGGGTCGGCGGTGTTCCGGCTGGTACTTATAAAGTATCGGTCGTATTGTCCGACCCGAATGCCGGTATGGAGAACACGAAGAAGGCAAAGCCGCAGATTGACCCGAAGTACAATGACCCATCAACGAGCGGTCTCACCTGTGAGGTTACGGGAGCGACAACGTATGACATCACCGTGGAACCGCCGAAAAAATAGTATTCCGTCATCAGTATTCCGTTACTAACAATTTTTTTCACAAGGAGAGATACATTATGTTATTTCGAGACAACAGCGGCACAGCCGCTTGGTTAAACAAGAGAGGTTTTACTTTGGTCGAACTTCTCGTCGTCATCGCCATCATCGGCGTTTTGATTGCACTGCTGCTGCCGGCGGTGCAGGCGGCACGGGAAGCAGCACGGCGGATGCAGTGTTCCAACACTATCAAACAATTTTCGTTGGCACTGCACAACTACCACGATGTCCATCAGGCGTTTCCCGCCGGCAACTCGCTGTTCGGGATAACCCTGACGGACGGAACAAGACAGGAATGGGGCGGCTATGGAGTCCTGTTCACGACGATGCCGTTCTGGGAACAGGCGGCAACGTATGCCACCGGAACAACCGATGTTGACCTCGCCGGAACAGACCCCTCGGCGACACGTAACGGCAAGACATTGTGGGTGCAGACAATTCCGATGCTCGGCTGCCCGTCAGATACACATTTTTACGACACCGACGGCAGAAATTCCTACGTCTATTGTGTCGGCGATTGGGCGGACAGTAATTCAAACAGGGGCGGCGATAATTCTCCCAACAAACGCGGCGTATTTGCAAGAGTAAAAGCATATACCCAAGACAGTACTTTTATCACCGGAGGGTGGGCGGCGGGAATAAATCTATGGAACACGTTTGCAACGATGTCTGACGGCACGAGCAACACGGTTGTCTTTTCGGAGCGGGCGACTACGTCAAGCCGTAATACGATACGCGGTGCTTTCAAACTGGGGGCAGGCGGAAGTCCGAATGGAGTAGATAATAACACTTCCGACGCGTGGCCCAACCGATGTTTCAATCAGCGGGAAGGCAACGGATACAAGACCGCCAGCGGAACGGTTTATACAGATAATCATTTTGGAACCCGTTGGGCAGATGGGCGCGGTCCGGCAACATTTTCAACTTGCCTTCCTCCGAACAGTCCGAGTTGCTGGGGCAGCGGCGGTGTTGCCTACGAAGCGCGGACACTGAATGCCGCAAGCAGTTATCACAGCGGCGGCGTGAACGTCGGTCTGGGCGACGGTTCTGTCCGGTTTATTTCGGAAACGATTAACTGGTCCACCGGTACAATGGACGACAATGTGAAATGTGTTCAGAGCGGAAAGTCCCTGTTCGGTGTTTGGGGCGCATTCGGTTCCGCCAAAGGCGGCGAAAGCACAACACCTCCGTAAAAAATCATTCACGGGCGGGATTGTGTGAATCCCGCTGTTCCAGTTTGATTTCGTACAGCACCGCCCAATTTTTACCGGTAACATAGACCGTATCTGTTGCGGCATCGAAAGCGATGCCGTTCAGAACGTTTTCGGTTTGTCCCGCTTTGAATTCTTCAGGGACAAAACCGGCGCAGTCAATCCAGCCGTTCACGCTGCCTGTTTTCGGGTCAATCCGCACGATGAAATGGGAATGCCAGATATTCGCCCAGACCTCGCCGCGGATGTATTCCAATTCGTTCAGATTTTTTACCGGTTGCGTTTTCTTCGTTGCCGGCGGTGTGCCGGCGACTTTTACGGTTCGGACTTTTTTGAACGTCTTCGGTTCGTAAAACGTCAGCGTATCGCTGCCGTCGCTCAATATCAAATGGGTGCCGTCGAACGTCAAGCCCCATCCTTCGCCGCGGTACCGGTGCTGTTGTGTCAGTTGAAATGTTTCTTTGTCATAAACGAAACAGTACCCTTCCTGCCACGTCAGTTGATAGATTTTATCGTCAACCAAAGCGGCACCTTCAGCGAAAAATTGTTTCGGCAGCGAGACCCGTTTGCGGACTTGCCCCGTTTTCGGTTCAACCTGCCGGAGTGTTGACGCACCGTAATTGCCGGTGCTTTCGTACAGAAAACCGCCGCTGTAAAATAATCCTTGGGTGAATGCCTTGTTGTCGTGCCGGTACGTTGCCGTTATTTTCATTGACAGCGTTTTGGGCAGTTGTTCTTCGGCGGCAAGCAGCGGGGTCAATCCGGCAATGCAGAATAATAATGTTCGGAACATCGGGAAAATCCTTGTGTTTTATTTTTCTTTTATACCACAACGGATTTTTCCGGCAACCCGTTTGACACAGATAATTTTCTATGGTAGAATGGTAGCAACAGTTAGCAATGGGGACTTGTCCCCATTAAGGAGGATACTATGTCCGGTGTATTTCTTTTCGGTTTTTTAGGCGCGTCCAGCCCTGTAACGCTTATTGTTGTTGCGGCTGTGGCGTTTTTGCTTTTCGGCAATCGGCTGCCGCAGGTAATGCGTTCGCTCGGCCGCAGTGTCGTGGAGTTCAAGAAGGGCGTGAACGGTATTGAGGACGACCTTGATGACGCGGTGCGTTCGGCGGATAAGAAGGCAAACACCAAGAGCGATGAAGCGGAGGCATAATGATGACGTTGTGTACGTTGTGTGCAATGGGGTTTACGCCGACACCGGTACAGATACTCATCGTTTTGGCGTTGGGGGTGTTGATATTCGGAAAAAATTTGCCGGACGTAGCGAAGCAGATTGGTTCGGCGTTCGGGGAGTTCAAGAAAGGGCTTCGGGAGATGAGTGATTTATCGAAGATGTCGGCGGACGAGAAGGTCGCGAAAAAAGTGAGGGCGGACGATGATTTGGAGAGTACGGAGAAGCATCATCCGGTAGGGACGAAGTTTGTTCCGCCGGAGGGGTAGTTTTTTTCGATGGTTCCGCCGGGCGGTTTGCCGCCGGAGATTCGGGCGTTTAGCTCAGTTGGTTAGAGCGCTGCTTTCACACGGCAGAGGTCGCAGATTCGAGTTCCGCAACGCCCA
>JAISJZ010000030.1 GCA_031261125.1 Planctomycetaceae bacterium
CGCGTCGGGACGCAGTTCCAGAAAACTGACGGCGGTGTAGCCGTAAGGAATGAAAAAATAATAGTTGTAGATGCCCCAGCCGGAGGCACCGAGACCGAGAACGAGCGAAAAGATGATACCGGTCAGTGCGAAGTTCCGACCGGTATAGTCAAACGGGCAGGACAGGATGTTGTACAGTCCGACAAGTCCGCAGACCATTCCGAACAGCGGAAAGAGGACGAACCAGTTGCTCAACAGCATCAGCGGCGTAAAGAGCGAAAACAGGAAGGCGAGAATTGCCAAGACGGAAACCGCCCGATAACCGATTCGGACACCGCGGTTGCCGATTTTTTTCTTCGATACGGTACTTAACGTCTGGTCAAATTCTGTTTGGGACATTGCTTGAACGGTGTAATTTTGAGACGCGGTCCGCCATTCTACGTCATTTCCGTATGTTTTTCAACACCATTGCTATCAACGCATCCCGCAAAATCGGTTTGACGGCATAATCATCGCAGCCGGCATTCAAACATTTTTGCTTTTCATCTGCCGATGAATGAGCCGTCAACGCCGCTATCGGTCCCTTGTATTGCAAATTCCGCAAATGCCGCACTGCCGAATAACCGTCCATCACCGGCATCTGCATATCCATTAAAATTAAATCAAACGGCTTGCCGGTACTCAACTGTTCCAATGCTGTTTGACACGCCGTCTGTCCGTTGTCCGCCGTCTGAACGTCCGCTCCCGCCTTCTGCAAAATCAACGTGAATAACCGCTGATTATCCTCGCCGTCCTCGGCAAGCAGAATCCGCACCCCGTTCAACAGTGTATCCTGCGGCTTAAACAGATTTTTCTTCCAAGAGGATTCCGATATTTGCTTCGCTTGGTCATTAAAGCCGGTGAACGATTCAAACGTTGCTTTCCGCGGCAGCGTTTGCGGCAGCAGAACCCGGAACGTGCTGCCGGTGTCTTCGACGCTCGATACGGTAATTTCACCGCCGAGCAGTTCCACCAACTGCTTGGAAATCGCCAAGCCCAAACCGGTGCCGCCGAACCGCCGCGTTATTGACATATCGCCTTGCTGAAACGGTACAAATAACTGCGGTATCGCGTCCGCCGAAATACCGATGCCGGTGTCCTGAACCGCAAAAAAGATACTGCCCTTTCGGAAAAGTTCGCCGTCTTCTTCGGTGTTTTCATTGCTACGGCTTGCCCCCCAACCGACCGAAACACTGATGCTGCCCTTCGTGGTGAACTTAAACGCATTGCTGATAAGGTTCACCAGAATTTGCCTGATACGTATCGGGTCCGTCCGCAGTATTTCCGGCATCGGCGTTAAAATTTTAATCTGAAATTGAAGTCCTTTGGATTTTGCTTGTGCGGAGTAAAGAGATGACAATTCATACAAGAGCGGACGAAGCGGAACGTCGATAATTTCGGCATCCAACTGATTCACTTCCATTTTGGATATGTCCAGCACATTGGTCAACAGCGACAGCAGATACTCCGCATTATTCTGAATGACTTTCAACGTGCCGCGGTACTGTTCCAAACATTTGATACACTGCTGTTCATTACAGCCGTCCGGAATCTTCGTTAACGGATGGTCCCGCAGCAGCATTTCGAGATAACCGACGACCGAAGTCATCGGCGTTCGGATTTCGTGCGAAATATTTGCCAGGAACCTCGCTTTTGCCCGCGAAACGGCCTCCGCCTCTTCTTTTGCCTTCTCCAACATCTGCTGCTGTTTAAGCCACGCACGCTTTTCCGTGATTATCCGGGCAAGTTCCTTCACGCTGTTGTCCAAATAATCAACGGTGGTTTCGTCAAAGGCGTTCGTTAAACGGGAATGGAACACAATACCCGCTTTGACGGAGCCGTACATCTCCACCGGAACGGCGAGTACCGAGCGGGATTGCGAATGTTGGATGAATGAATCCCAGGGACTGACTCCGCTGTCGTTCGGTTCTAACAAATTAGCGGCAAGCGGCTGTTTCGTTTCGATTGCCTTCCGCAGCGGAAAACCGCGGTCAAGAAGGTCGGACTTTAATTTCAAAGAGGCCAAATCGGTATGATGTTTATCAAGACCGGCGTGAAAAACCGGTTGGAGAACATCATTCTCAATCGTGCCGTACCAGCATTTCCCTAATTCAAACAACAGAGCAGCGGTTTCCAGATACGTTTGAATGATTTCTTCTTCGCTATTTTGATAAAACGATTTTCGGATTTCGGCGATAAGCGAAATGTAAGAACGGTGATTGTCCAAAGCCCGGTTAATCATCCGCTCTTCGGACACATCGTTGATAACCACCTGATAGTGCCGCTCTTCGTCCGGCATCGGCAGAATCTCAACCGTTGTTTCAAAGACGGTTCCGTTTTTCCGTTTGCTCAAACAGTCGAATTTAACGTGTTTATCCCGCTTGTAGATGCCGAGTTTTTCCCGCAGGAATTCATCGGAACTCCGTCCGTCGGCTTGAAATTCCGGTGCGAGCGCAGACGGTGTCAAAGTAAGAAATTCGTCCAGCGAATCATAACCGAACAACTCTAACGTCCGTTTGTTCACGTTCCCAAAGCGGGTTTCATCGGAAACATAAATCGCATCGTGTGAATTATCGTAAAGAATTTGATAACGCTGTTCCAGTTTGTAGGCATCAGTAAAGTCCTGCGAAAAGCCGAACAGCCGAACTAATTTTCCGTGTTCATCGAATACCGGAAAGCCCGACAATTTCTGGTGCCGGACGGTACCGTTCCATACGAGGCGGCAGGAAACCGCTTCAAAAAGAACGGAACCTAACGCTTTGTGTAATGCGGACATCAATTTTTCCCTGTCTTCGGGATGAATCAGATTGATATAATCCGGCAGCGGCATCACTGCCGGCAGTTCTTTGAATTGCTGCGATTCCGCAAAATGAACGGTGAATGTGGAGAGGTCTGCCGGATTACCGATTTCGACTGTCCAGTCCGCGATATGATGATTTTCAAGGCATTTACGGACAATATCAGGCGAAACGCCGAAGAAGTCCTTTACGGGGAATTTGGTTGGTACAGCGGCGGATTTAGCAGCAGTCATATTTTGTTTATAGAATTCTACATAGCGGACACGCAAATTTCGTGCCGTCGCCGGGCCGCCGTTTCAGTTATACAGCAAGCCGTTAATAATCAGGAACTTACGGCGTTTTATTTTTTTTGCAACTTTCACGGTTTTATTGCAAAATAATACAATTATTACAGAATAAAACCCTAACTGCATTATTTTACAACACTTATCAGTCAAATAAAAACGTCCTTCGGTTTGACCCGAAGGACGCTCCATAGCAGTGAAGAAAGCCGCCCGAAGGTTAAGCCGTCGAAAACTTAAACAAACGCCGGTTCCTCGACTTCTAGGAGATGGATTCCCATCTTCCGCTTCCTTGCTATGATTTCTTTCACGAATTCCTTGAAAATTTGCGTGTCCATTGCCGTCGCGGACGGGCTTTCCGGGTGGAACTGTGTACCGATTGCCAGCCAATCGCGGTGCAGCGATTCGATGACTTCGACCACACCGTCCGGGCAGCGGCCGGTAACAAGGAATCCCGGTGCAACGTCGTCAACCGCCATATGATGCGTGCTGTTGACCCGGATGTCGTTTTCTCCATAAACCCGCTCTATCAGCGAGCCCTTTTCGATAAGCAATCCGTGGCGGTGATTCGGGTCCATTGCGTCCCGGTGCGGAAGAGCGCGGGGCAGGTCTTCCGGGATGTGCAGGAACAGCGTTCCTCCCTGCGAAACATTCAGAAGTTGCATTCCCGTTCCGACGGCGAGCAGCGGTGTCCGATGTTCAACAACTTTTTCAATCAGAAAACGGTCGAACGTCTCACGCCGTTCGTCCAAGAGTTTGACTGACGAATGGAGCATATATCCATCACGCCGGGGGTCGAGGTCTGCCCCTCCAACCATTACGACACCGTCGAGCATTGAAACAACCTGTTCCAAATGGGCATCGAGGTAT
>JAISJZ010000124.1 GCA_031261125.1 Planctomycetaceae bacterium
CGAGTTGCCTTCGTACTTCGACGCGATACGAGCAATCAATTCCTGAATAATAACGGTCTTTCCCAAACCCGCCCCGCCGAACAAACCGGCTTTTCCGCCGCGGACGAACGGGGTAAGCAAGTCAATCACCTTGATACCGGTTTCAAAAATCTCGGTCTTGGTGGCAAGGCTCGTAATCGGCGGTGCTTCGCGGTGAATTGGACGGAACTCGGTTGCATTGACGGGACCCTTTTTGTCAACAGGTTCGCCGAGGAGGTTAAAAACCCGTCCGAGTGTCTCTTTGCCGACGGGGACACAAACCGGTGCGCCGGTATCAACACAGTCCATTCCGCGGACGAGACCATCGGTCGAACCGAGAGCAACGCAGCGGACTTTTCCGCCGCCGAGATGCTGCTGGATTTCGCCGGTCAAGTGAATGACGAGACCTTTCTGTTCACTGTCAATTTTGACGGCATTGTAAATCGGCGGCAGTTCATCTTTGGGAAACTCTGCGTCGAAGGTCGAACCGATGACTTGGACGATTTTGCCGACGTGCTTGGATTCGGACATTGGGGTATGAAAGTGTAAGTACGGAATTTCCCCCATTTTACCATTTACTTACGGATTGTCAAGTTCCGATTTGACAGATTTTGTTCAAGTGTTATACTTTTGACAATTCATTCGGCACAATTACTTCACCAAAAATACCGTGAAACGGGAACAACTCATACAGCAACTCGGTAAGAATCAAACTTGGGACATCATCGTCATCGGCGGCGGTGCTACCGGATTGGGCATTGCCCTTGACGCAACCCTCCGCGGGTTCAAAACACTGCTGCTCGAACAGCATGACTTCACCAAGGGAACGTCCAGCAAAAGTACGAAACTCGTTCACGGCGGAGTCCGCTACCTTGCCCAAGGCGATGTCGGACTGGTTATTGAAGCCCTTCGTGAACGCGGTCTGATGCTCCGCAACGCTCCGCACCTTGTTAAAGACCAGACGTTTATCATTCCGAACTACGCCTGGTGGCGGGGTCCGTTCTACACCATCGGTTTGACAATGTACGACATTCTTGCCGGTCGGTTGAGTTTCGGACGTTCTTACTACATCGGCAGAAAAAAAGTCATCAACCGAATTCCGACGATTCGGCAGAACGGTTTGCATTCCGGCGTAGTTTATCACGACGGACAATTCGATGATTCCCGGTTGGCGGTTCACCTCGTCCGCAGCATTTGGGAAAACGGCGGAACGGCGGTCAATTACGCCGGGGCAAAATCGCTCATCAAAGAGAACGGCGAAATCACGGGCGTTCTTGCCGAAGATGCGCAAAGCGGAAAGGAGTACAAACTTGCGGCAAAAGTTGTCGTCAATGCGGCAGGCGTGTTTGTCAATGACGTGATTAAGATGGACAATCCGAACGCTCCGAATCTGATACGTCCCAGTCAGGGCGTTCATATTGTTGTCGATAAGGAATTTTTGCCGGGCGGCGATGCGCTGATGATACCGAAAACCGACGACGGACGTGTTCTCTTTGCTGTGCCGTGGCACAACAAAATCGTGATTGGCACAACGGATACGCCGGTGAACACGCCGACATTGGAACCGCGGGCGTTGGCTGATGAAGTGGATTTCATTCTCCGCACAGCAGACAGATATTTGGAAAAACCGGTGCGGCGGGAAGATGTCCGCAGTATTTTTGCCGGTTTGCGTCCGTTGGCAGCACCGCGGAGTGCCGGCGACAAAAAGACGCGGGAGATTTCCCGAAACCATAAAATCATTGTGTCCGATGCCGGGTTGATTACGATAACCGGCGGGAAATGGACAACGTACCGGAAGATGGCGCAGGATGTCGTTGATAAAGCGGCAGCGTTAGGAAAAGTCGAAAAACGAAGTTGTACCACGGAAAATTTCAAGATTCACGGTTGGAAGGAGAACGTTGACCGCAGCAATCCGCGGTACGTTTATGGTTCCGATTTGCCGGAGTTGGAAAAGTTGTGTGCGGAACGTCCCGAATGGAACGAACCGCTGCACCCGCAACTGCCGTATTTGAAGGGTGAAGTTGTTTGGGCGGTGCGGAATGAGGCGGCTCAAACGGTCGAGGACGTACTTGCCCGGCGTTTGCGGGCGGTTTTGCTGGATGCCCGTGCGGCAATGGAAGCGGCACCGTTCGTTGCGGATGTGCTTGCGGCGGAATTGCAGAAGGACGATGCGTGGAAACAGCGGCAGATAACCGAATTCACAGAACAAGCGAAAGGATATGTTCTTGATTAGGGCTATACTATCGGCAATTTCACAGAGCGTTTTGTATTGCTGCGCCCCAAAAACGTCCCAGTACATCCATACCGCGTCTGTTCGGATGTAAAAAGAACGTTCCTTGTCCGCCGGTCTCGCGGTTCATTGTGTCAAGATGATGAACCTTGAAGTAATGATACGCCTTTGTATCGCCGAGAAACACCCGTCCGGTATCTGATGTTTTCGCGTAATCGTCAGCCAACGCCCGCAGTTCCAATGCGTAAGAGGTGCAGCGCAGTTGCCCTTCCAGCAAATACGTTGACGAGTTCTGCGTTGTTTCGCTGTACCAAAGCGGACGATGCAGCACGATTTTGGAACCGGGATAATCCGTCAACAATTTGTCAACGATTTCCTTAACGTTCGCCCGGTACTGTTCCGGCGAAACCGGTGAACCGTTCGGACCGCGGACGGCACTGTCGTTCGTTCCCAGCATTACGGAAAAGAGCAGTTGTCCTTCCCGATTGTTGAAACTGCCGGCAGCATCGGCAACGTTCTTGTACTGTTTGTTTTTCGACGGCAGGAAGTCAACCGTTGTAAAACCGCTGACACCCTGATTGGAAAACGCCACTTCGCCGATGCCCGCCTGTTTCCGCAGGTATTCCGCACATCGAGCCGGCGGCGATTTGTCTGCGCCGCCAATCGTGATGCTGTCGCCGATGAACACAATGTTCAACTTCGTATCCTTTTCCGGCGGTTCCTTGACGGCAACACCATCTTTTTCAAACCGCGGGTCGTCAAAGAAACCGTTTTCTTTCCGCTGTTTGAACAACTCCCGAATGTCTTTTTTCGCGGTGTCTTTATCCTGTTCTTCAAACGCTTTGAGAAATTCTCTGCCCCAGATTTCGTAACCGCCGTCGTTTAAGTGCAGCCGGTCGCTGCGGAATAAGTCCTCGCGGGTACGTCCATTGTCTCCGTTCAGCGGCAATACAACGTCAATGTAGTAAATCCCGATGTTTTTCGCCGCCAAGTTTTTCATTCGGGAATTCAAGTCATCGGTTTGTTCCCAGTATTTTTCCCGCACCGGCGCGTGCGAAACAGAAACATAAAATATTTCCGTCAAAGGGTTATCGTTCCAAATTCGGGCGATGTAGTATTTGTAGTCGCTAAAAACCGCATCAACACTTTTACCTGCGGCTAAATCGTTTCCGCCGCAGAAGGTAATGACCCGTGCCGGTTTGTACGGCAGGTGAATCCGGGCGAGCGCGGCAATGTTATGCGACATCTGTGAACCGCCGAAGCCGCGGTTAACGGCATCGTATTGGGCAAACCGTTCTTCGAGTTTTTTGCTCCAGAGTTTGAACGAAGAACTGCCGATGAAGAGCGAACTGCCGGGTATCGGCGGGTCGGCGATGCTTTGGAAAGCGTAGTTACGGACATCGTTTTCAAACTTGCCCAGCGGTATGTTTTGCGATTGGGCAGAAACGGCAGCACAGCAAACCGTTAAAATGAACAATACAGAAAAGAAGCAGTTGAAGTGTCTCATCATCGCAACGGTTTAATTTGACCCTGCCGTCCGCCGGCAGGTTAACATCAGTATAAACCGTTTTGAACAGAAAACAACCCCTTTTTGCATTGCGAATGTTCGCAAGAACTGCCGGGGCTTTGACTAGAAACCCGGATTCGGAGAATACGCCGAAGGCGTTGCCGTGAACGCTGCCGGTGCCGCCGTTCCTGCGGGCATCGGATTGTTCGGCGTTGCCGTCGGTACTCCGTAATTATTCGCCGATACCGGTTGACCGTAAACCGGTACACTGCTTGCCGGTGCGGCAGGAGCAGCCGGATTTACCGCCGGTGCCGAATTGTACGGCGAATAATTGTTCTGCGGTGCAGCCGCGGGTGCAGCACCGTAGGGAACTGCCGCCGGATTGACACCTTGGATACCGGTACCGGGATACGCTGCCGGCGGTTGTACCGCCGGTGCGGCATCGTAGTACGAAGTCGGCTGATATGCCGCCGCTGCCGGTACCGCATTGATTCCGTCCGCCGGTCCGTAGGGACTGTACGGCGTTTCCGCCGGTAAATAACTATTCGGCAACGGATTGGACGGCGACTGCGTCGAAGCCACTCTGCTGTCCGTTGTTCCGAAGTTGGTCGTTCCGTACTGCGGAACAACGGTCTTGTTTCCTTCGGTTCTCCCGGCGTAGTATTTCGCTTCGTCGTCTTGAGACGTGTATCCGCCGGGCGGAACATTGACGTTCGGTTGAGAATCCAAACTCGGTTTGATGCTGGCGTGCGCGGAACCTTCCGAATCCATCGCGTCCTTTCCATTGAACGGATTGTAGAACGCATAGGTGTTCGGCTTATACCACGGACCTCCGTTACTCTTGCATCCAACCGCCCCGGAAACGAGGGAAAGAACGACAAGAACCGCTGCGATTGTTTTTCGAGTACGCATTGTAACTTCCTTGTGCTGATACGGCGTAATGCCTTACTATGTTAGGGGGGGGGCAGGACTGCACCTGACAATCGTTTTATCCGATACTAACGACACTATCGGATTATTTTAACAACCGGTACAATAAATTTTCGATTTTTTGGAAATTTTTCTGTTTTTTTCAAGCGGCATACAATACCGGGCATAACGCCGACGGGCAGTGCCGAATGAACGGCGGACTATAACAATCCGCCGAAACAGGTCAAGAGCAATTCTTCGGATTTTTTCTAACGCAGAAAAGAGTGCGTTAAATCTCCACCCACGTCTTATCTTTTGCGCTCTTAATGACCGAGTCGCAAACCAACTGCGTTCTCGCCGCCTGACGCACCGAAACAACCGGATGAACCGCACCTGCCGCCGTGTCCTTATCAAGCGACAGCAGGAAGTCCGCTAAACCGTTAATGAACGTGTGTTCATAACCAATCGTCGTTCCCGGCACCCAGTAATTTTTCATATACGGATGCTCGCCGTTGGTCACCAAAATCTTCTGCCAGCCCGTCAAGTGGTCTTCAATCTTCTGTCCTGTCACCGGGTCGGCATAACGGAAGAACTCAATGTACTCCGGCTGTTCCAAGTTGAATGCCGCCGCCCCCAGTTCGCCGTTGATTTCCAATGTGTTGTAATTCTTCCGCCCGCGGGCATACCGGCTCGATTCAAACGTTCCGATGGAACCGTTCGCAAAGACCGCTAAAAACATACACGCATCGTCAATCGTAATTTTCACTTTTTCGCCGGTTTCCTGATTGACCCGTTCTTTCACGAAGATTTCCGTGTAAGCGCAAACACGGGCAATCGGTCCGTTGAGCCATTCCGCCGTGTCAATCGAATGGGCAAGCAAGTCGCCGGTTACGCCGCTTCCGGCAATGTTTGCCGACAGCCGCCATAATGCCGCCCCGCCTGCCGGTACCTTCGTGCTGATGGTGTAATCCTGCAAATACAATGCCCGATAATGAAACGGACGACCAATCCGTCCTTCGTCAACGACCTGCTTGATGAGTGAAATCGCAGGGACACGGCGGTAGTTAAACGACACCATATTCGGTACGCCCGCTTTTTCGACCGCGGCGACCATTTCTTGGGCTTCGGCATAAGACATCGCCAAGGGCTTTTCGCAGATGATTTTTTTGCCCGCCTTCGCTGCTTCAAGAACCATCTCCTTGTGCAGGAAATTCGGGGCAACGACATCAACGATGTCAATGTCAGGACGGTTAATAAGTTTTTTCCAATCTGTTTCGATGGACTCGTAGCCCCAGTATTCTTGGAACTTTTTCGTCGCTTCGATGTCTTCTTCCCGTCCGTAGCACGCTTTGAGAACCGGCTGAAACGGCGTGTTGAAGAAGTGATTGACCTGACAATAGGCGTTGGAATGGGTACGTCCCATAAAACCAGCACCGAGCATACCGACGTTGAGAATCTTCTTGGACATAGCAGTTACCCCAACCGCTTGCGTTGGGAAACGGGTTAATAAAACACAGAGTTAGCAAAACGAACCGTATTTTACCGTATTTCACAATCTACTGCAAGACAGCAGAAAAGTTGCTTAACGGAAACGGTTATGCTCTACTTAAATTCAATCACTGCATCAATCGGAAAATGGTCACTCGGCTGAACACCGTCTTTTTTCGTCAGAATCCTTTTAGCGGCAACCGGTTTAAGTAAGTCATCTTTGACGAAAATAAAATCAATCCCCGGTTTGTTTTCGTCATTCGGATACACCGATTCATAAGATTCGGTTAAGCCGAAGGGCGGAGTATGCGTTTGCCCTTTGAATTCAACCGGTTTGCCGGTCAAATAAAGATACGGCGGCGTTGTGCGGCGGGAATTAAAATCTCCGGTAACAATAACTGCCGCATCCTGAACTTTCCGGTTTTTAATCTTGTCGATAATCAAAAATGCCGACTGCGTCCGGGCATCAGGAACGTGAACGTTCAGATGAGTATTATAAAAATATACTTTATTTCCCGTTCTCTTGCCGTCTTTGATTTCGTAAAACAGTCCGTAGGTAACACAACGCTGCCCGCCTTTGTTGTTTTCAGACCAGTCATTTGAACCAGGAACATCCGGCGTACTTGAAAGCCAATATGTTCCGCTGTCCTTCGGGTCAATTTCCCAGCGGTCTTTCTTCCAAAAAATCATATTCGACAATATGAATTGTCTTTCTTTGCCGTTACACGGAGCATAAAGCGAATCGTAACCGGTCATTGCTTCGGCAAGTTGCTTAACCTGATGAAGTTTCGGGTCGGAATGAAGCGAGGTCTCTTGCGTTCCGATAAAATCGTAAGGACCGTTTCCGTCAGGATATTTGAGCATCACGTCCAGAACCGCGGGTTTGCGGTCTGCCCACGGCTTTTGTTTAGCGTCCACTTCCCAACTCGGCTGCGAAGCGAGTATGTTAAAAGTAAGCACTCGGACAGGTTCTGCGGCAAACAGAGCGGCAGAAAAAATAACGGATACAAAAAAGGCAAGAATTACAGACAGACGTTTCATTTGGGTTTCCTTTCATAAAATTGTCTTGGGGGTAATCCCCGTTGACAAGCAACGGGGCTAAATGGAGGTTAGCAGCAACACAACCTACAACCCATTTTCTATCAAACAACGGTAAAAATCAAGAGGCAAAAATCAAGAGTAGGTATTTTTTTCTGTATTCCCTATTGCACTATTGCAATTTTTCCGAAAAAATATTATTATGTACAGGTGGTCTATCATTCACTTCAACAGGGAATCATTATGTCTGCAAATGACCGGACAAAAGTAAGTAAAAATGTTTTCTTACAATTTTTCTTTCTCTCCGCATTGATAACCGCTGCATTTTGTTTGCAAACCGTTTGCAGCGGAGAGGAACCCCGAAAAGAAGGAAATAAAAAACTGGAATTTCGGGTAGCAACATACAATATCCGCTATCTTGCTCCGGCAGATGAAGAAACCGGAAACGGCTGGGATGTCCGAAAAGAACCTATCAAAACGTTGATTCTCTCTCACGATTTTGATATTGTCGGTACACAGGAAGGATACATAACTCAATTAAGCGACCTTGAATCCTTGTTGCCGGGATACGCTTATGTAGGCGCACCCTACGCCGGAAAAAACGGTATTTTGCACAACAATGCTATTTTCTACAAGACAGAAAAGTTTGAAGCACTCTTCGGCGGGCAGTTTTGGCTCAGTGAAACGCCGGAAAAACCCAGTTTCAGTTGGGATGCAACTGACCGGCGTATGTGTGTTTGGACAAAATTCAGGGAAAAAGCATCAGGAATTGAATTTTATTTTTTTGATACCCATTTTTATTATCGGTACACCATTGCCCGAAGGGAATCAGGAAAAATCATCGTTCGTAAAATTCGGGAAATTGCCGGTGAAAGTCCTGTCATTTGTGTCGGTGATTTTAATTCCAAATCGGATTCGGAACAAATCGGCGACATCAAGACGCTCTTGTCCGATTCGTTCCAAGTTACGAAGACACCGCCGACCGGACCTGAAAACACAGCGTTTCCCGGCGGTGTTTTTGAAGGACAACCGGGTTCCCGAATTGACTATATTTTCGTCAGCAAACAATTTACTGTGCAGGATTATGCCGTGCTGCCGGATACCCGCAGCGATGGAAAATATCCTTCCGACCATTTGCCGGTAACGGCACGCTTATCGATTGATTTGCCGTAAAATTCGGCTGTAGGTAATTTGTCCGAAAGTGAATTACGGCAAGTTATTAGAGGTTCCCTATTGATATTTATTCCCTACGGGAAAAATTAGCAAAAACAACCGTGAACGGTTACAAATAATTTACGTGAAACACCATGCCCGTTTGCGTTTCAGTTCGGAATCGAGAATTCCCATGCAGATATTCACGTCATCGACGATTTGGAAGTCGTACATTCCGACGTTAATAAAATCGGCACCGCCTTCCCAGGCGTAACGGAAACCGTCGCTGGGATAAATTGCTCCGGCAGCGAGAACTTTGAAAGCAATCCACGGCTGTTTGAGCGAATTCATATATTCGATCACCTTTCCCGACTCCCAACAAAAAACATTGTCCTTATACGGTTTATCAGGTAAGCACGACCAGTAATTGTCGTGATGGAGCGTTTTCATCCAAAAATCCGGTTCGATTTTGGCATCGACGCAAGCGGAAATCGTTTCGAGTTTATGTCCGCCGATTCCGACCGGAACGCCTTCTTTCCGAATGGCATCGACGAATTTGCCAAGAACATCAACCTTTCCGTTGGCAACCAATGTATCGGCAACGCCGCCGTGATGATAAGCCGCCGTTGCGCCTTTATCGATCACCGACTTGGCAACGTCGATGGAATCGCAATCGGCAATGAAATTCAGCGAACCGTCATTTTTCTCCCAATAATCGTTCAACATGCCGATATGGGAATTATTACCGTTGTATGTGTTGATTCCGCAGGCTTCCGCCATTTTGAACGTCGCAACAATCTTTTCCCGTGTATGATAGGCTTTGACGAGATCGGAAGCGTACAATAAATCGCGGGCATGCGCCCAACCGCCGATCAGATTTCCGCCGATCATCATTCGGCTGAAGTCGATTCCTTTGATGGTTGCTTTCGTCATCGGCTTTTTCAAGTCGGACAGTTTACCCCAGTTGGTATGCGTTCGGGAAGCACCGGACAAGGCATCGACTTCAACATCTTTTGCCCCGTTCTTTTTTGCCTCTTCGGCAAGTTTTTCAGCAAGAACTTGCTCTTCGGTACTGAGAATAGTTGTTCCTGCCGCAAAGGCTGCGCCTCCGGCAAGAATTTTACCGAACAGTTTCCGCCGTTCAGGATTCATCGGTTTCGAATTGTCGTCTGTCATGGTCGTAAATGCACGGCGTGAACCGCAATCTGAAGGTTATGCTGCGATTAACTTAATATAGTGTTTTCAATAATATAGTGTTTTCAATAACTTAACACAATAGAACTTTTCAGATAGTTTCTAAAAAATGTAGGGTTGCACTGCCGTACTACCTTACCTCATAACCTTATTTCCACTGCAACACGGCATCGACCGGAAGATGGTCGCTGGGATACAATCCGTCTTTGGTCGTCAAAATGACTTTGGCATCGACCGGTTTCAAGGTATCGCTTGCAAAGATGAAATCTATCTTTTTGTCCCAACTGATTTTACCGCGATAACCGTGCGCAGAACCAAATTCTTTCGAGTTCGGATGAACCGCCTTGAAC
>JAISJZ010000249.1 GCA_031261125.1 Planctomycetaceae bacterium
CGCAGATTAAGTAAATTAGGAAAGTATTGGTTTATGATGTAGGAACAAAATTTGTTTCATTCAAGGTAAATTTACCAAAGTTTATTTGTCTAATTTACTTAAATTACGGCATCCCCTCTTAACGCCAAAATTTGTTTTACACCCGTTAATCGGGAAGGTGTTTTTACCGTAAATGCTGTTTTAACAAAGAGTTGCGCTAAAAATAGCCGGTTTTATCGTCCTAATTCAACAAGCACGCCGAAGTACCGAAAGAGTTGGCAGAAGAATCCAGCGGAGGACACGGGACTCGAACCCGCAACCCCTTGCGAGGCACATCATTTCCAATGACGCTGCTAGCCATTCGCCTATCCTCCGGGAGTCAGTATTGTATCCTAACCGAATAAACAATCAAGGGGGTTGTCTCGCGAGCGGGGATGAAGCGGTAACGCAATTTCCCGTTAAACCCTGAACTTGCGTTTCTGCTCATTTCGGTTATACTGTTGAAAATTGTCCCGCTGACAAACAGCGGGACTGAATGAATAGCCCAATGAAAACATTCTCAACGATTGAAACCGCCGTCGAGGCAATCAAAGACGGTAAAATTGTTATCGTAATGGATGACGAAGACAGGGAAAACGAAGGCGACTTCGTTTGCTCTGCCGCCAAAGTGAACGATGCGACCGTCAACTTTATGCTTATTCACGGCCGCGGGCAGGTCTGTATGCCGATTCTGCCGGAAACGTGTAAACGCCTCGAACTGAACCCGATGGTCTGTATCAATACCGCCCCGCTGCAAACGGCGTTCACCGTACCGGTGGACCATATCAGTACAAAAACAGGCATCACAGCACAGGAAAAAGCGGCAACAATTCAGGCAATCATCAACCCGGCAAGCAAACCGGCGGATTTCGTTCGACCGGGACATCTGTTTCCGCTGGAAGCGAAAGAAGGCGGCGTTCTGCGCCGGGCAGGACATACTGAAGCGGTCATTGACTTGGTTCGGTTGGCGGGGCTGCCGGCGGGCGGCGTGCTGTGCGAAATCTTGAACGAAACCGGTACACGGGCAAACCGGGAAGAACTCTTTGCTCTTGCCGAAAAATATAAACTGGAAATTATTACGATAGGGGAAATCATCAAGTACCGGCAGCGGCAGGAAAAAATCGTTGAACGGATTGCCGATGCGAATCTGCCGACAAAGTACGGACAAGCGAAAATTTATGCGTACAGTGTAAAGTATGAGACCAGCGAACCGGTAGCGATTGTTTTCGGCGAACCAGACAAGGCAAAAACACCGCCGCTGGTGCGTATTCATTCCTCGTGTTTTACCGGCGACTTGCTGGATTCCCTGCGGTGCGACTGCGGCGACCAACTGCGTTATGCGTTGAAGATGGTGAGCGAAGCAAAGTGTGGCGTGATTGTGTATTTGCCGCAGGAAGGACGCGGCATCGGACTGACGGAGAAAATCAAAGCGTATCAGTTGCAAGACCAGGGATTAGATACCGTTGAAGCGAATCTGGCGTTGGGATACAAAGCCGATTTGCGGGACTACGGGGTCGGTATTCAGGTATTGAAGGACTTGGGTTT
Source organism: Planctomycetaceae bacterium (assembly GCA_031261125.1). GTDB lineage: Bacteria > Planctomycetota > Planctomycetia > Pirellulales > Thermoguttaceae > WRKP01. Next base: position 1,564 of record JAISJZ010000249.1, read on the forward strand.
GAAGAAGATTCGCTTGTTGACGAACAATCCCAAAAAAACAGATGCGTTTATTTACGGCGGGTTCGGTTTGGAAGTCGTTGACCAAATACCGATTGTTATTCCGCCGAACGAACACAATCGGCATTACTTGGAAACGAAGCGGGACAAGATGAAACACCGTTTGCCGTAATACGGTGGGGAGCGCATATTGTTCCCGCTTGTAGAGTTGAAAATACAGGGTATAATCAGACGAAACTTACTGATGTACTAACCCTACCTTTTCTAATGAGTGCGAACATTGCCGAGAGCGTTAAGAAAATTGTTGCCCGTCATCCTCACGCCGGTCGGGATATGCTGATTCCCGTCCTGCAAGAGATTCAGGAAGAGTTCGGGTATCTGTCCCGCGAATCCGTGGTCGAAGTCGGCAAACAGTTGAATCTGCCGGCGAGTAAGATTTACGGCGTGGCAACGTTTTACAACCAGTTCCGTTTTACGCCGCAGGGCAAGTTTCACATTCAGATTTGCCGGGGAACGGCGTGCCACGTCAAAGGGTCGCTGGCGGTTCTCGAAGCGTTGAAGCGGGAACTGAAAGTCGAGGCAGGCGAAACGACGAAGGACGGTTTGTTTTCGCTGGAAGTCGTTGCGTGTATCGGGGCGTGCGGTCTTGCGCCGGTTGCAAACATCGCCGGGAACTTCCACGCCAACCTGACCAGTCAGGCAATACCGGGAATTCTCAAACAGTACGAAAAACAAGCGAAAGCGTAAATACGGTCGTTTAGCCGCTATTTCAGCGGTGTATTCCATTTTTAACAATTTACACGGAGAACAATAAAATGCCGTCAAAGGACGAAATTTTCGCAGGTGTTAAAGACGCTTTGGTTGAAGCATTGGCTGTCGATGAAGACGAAGTAACCTCCGAAGCGACATTGGAAGGCGACCTCGGTGCCGAATCCATTGACCTGCTGGACATCGTCTATCGCCTGGAAAAAGCGTTTGACATCAAAATCGAACGCGGCGAACTCATTCCCGAAGAAATTGTCAACGATACCACTGGAAAGTTCGTTATTGACGGCAAACTCACTGCCGACGGAATCACCGAAGTCCGAAAACGGATTCCCTACGCCGACCTGACCGCCTTTGAGAAGAACCCGCTCGTGCAGAACCTCGCCACGGTTCTGACCGTCAAAGATATGTGCTATCTCGTGGAACAAAAACTCGGAGCGTAATGCATTGGTACTGGATAGATAAATTCACGGTGTTTGAAAGCAAAAATCGGGCGGAAGCGGTCAAAGCGGTAACGTTAGCCGAAGACCATCTGCACGACCACTTTCCGTTTGCGCCGATGATGCCGGCATCACTCATCATTGAAGGAATCGCTCAAACTGCCGGTCTGCTGCTGTACGAGGCAAAGGGATACAAAGAAAAAGTTGTTCTTGCGAAAATTCCGAAATTTACGTTTCACAAGACGGAAGTCCGCGCCGGCGATATGCTGACGTACAAAGCGAAGTTGGAATCGGTTCACGATGCCGGCGGTGTTGCGTCGGTACAGGTGTGCCGGGGCGAAGAGTTGCTCGGTGAAGGCGAATTGATGTTTGCTCACCTTGGACAAGCGTTCGCCGGTCAATCACTTTTTGCCGACGGCGATATGCTGGATATGATGCGGACGTTTCGCGTCTTTGATGTCGGTACCAACGCAGACGGTACGAAAATGCCCGACCCCGCTTTTCCGGCGTAAAACGGCTGTTCTGTTGAATTATTTCAGCCGGAAATCAATTTGGTCCCGCAGAATACTCGTCGGATAACGGCGGTTCAATTCTGCGGAATAGTCGTTTTCGTATTTTTTACGCCGCTGCATTTTGATTTGTTCCCGAATCTTCACTTGGGCATCAATGAACGGTGTTGTTTTTGCCTCTTCCCGCCGAATGACCTGAACAATATGGAATCCCTTATCGCTTTTGATAATCGGACTCATTTGATTCAACGGCATCGTGAAGACGGCGTTTTCCAATTCTTGCGACGACAACGCTCCGTGTTTCGTCCAATCCCAAACACCGCCCTTCGAGGCGGTGAATCCTTCGGAATTGACGCGGGCAATGTCCTCGAATTTATAACCGGCGGCAACCTGATTGCCCATCCACGCAATTTTGTCCTTTGCTTCCTGTTCCGTCTTGTGATTTGTAAATGCGGTGAATAATTCCTTCCACTGAACCCGTGCCTGCGACGTGAACGTATCTAAATGCGAGCGGTAGAACTCCATCATTTCATCGTGTGTACATTCGCCGGACGCTTGCTGGACGTTGTACATTATCCACTGCTGCGCTATCTTGCTGCGCACCCAGAGCATCCGTTCCCGTTCAAGAGAACTGCCCAGTTGCGTTTTCAAATATGTCTTCAAATCGGCAAGTCCCTGAACGTTAAACTCTTTCATCATTGCCGGTATTTCCCGCTGGTCGAATTCCTCCTCAAACTTCTTGCCGAAAAATTCCCGCTCTTCCTTGTTCTTGTTCGCAGTAAAATCGTTGTAAATTAACGCAACCGTTATTTGTTCCTGTAAAAATGCGGGATACTGGTGTTCGATGAACATATTGACAAACTTTTCTTTTTCGGCATCGGTCAGCATTTTGCGTTCTTCTTCGCTTGCTTTTTCAACATTTTCCTGCATTACTTTCATTCCGATACGGCGGAGTTGCGGCAGAATGTCACACATCAGAATCACTTGGGTTCCGACGCGGGCAACGAGTTCCGTTCCGTGGCACGGCACTTCTTCGGCAAGAACGGACGGTGTGATTTTGTATTGGGCAGGATTCGGAATATGGGAGACGGGGGACGGTGCCGGTTCACTAATGCCGTTCCATTGGCTCGCAACGGGCGGCGACGGTACTACCGGCTGCGGCGGGATATTCGCAACTTTTATTTCCTCGTTCTGCGGTAAGAACGGGTCAACAACAGCGGTCGCCGCCGGTTGTACTGTCGGCGGTATTTGCTGCATCGGTTGTAACGGCGGAACAGGCGGCGGAACGTTTGCGGTGCTTACCTCGCTGCTCTTTTTTGATATTGCGAATCCCGCCTCTTCGGGAACGAACGGCGGAATGTCAGCGGCAGGAATTTGTTCCGCCGACTTATTAACTTCGGGTGTTTGTACCGGTTGCAGTGCGGCGGTCTGTTGAATCGGAGAAGGAACAATGGGCTGAATGTTTTCGGATGATACTTGTACCAGCGGTTCGAGCGGCGAAATGCGGTCTTCGGCTGGTTCGGCAGCCGGCGGTACATCGTTCGCACCCAGTGCTTGCATCGGCACAGGATTGAGAGCCGGCAACGGTACTGGCGGTTCAATCGGCGGCTGTTTCGCGGTTACGGGTTGCGGATTAAGAACCGGCAACGGTGCCGGCGGTTGTACTGATTCGACAAACGGAACGCTTACCGCATTTAGTCCGCTGTTTTTATCTGCGGGGCAAGTTCCTGCGGCGGACTCTTCACTTTTTCCGTTGTACGGATAGTCCACGAGGAATTTTGCCAGATGGTCGGCTTCCGATTCATCCGAGTCCGCCGACGGGTCTCTGCTAAAACCGAGCAGCGCAGCCCCTTGCTGAACCGCTTCGGGATTCGTTGCGGCAACATAGACCGTCCCGATGGACGCAAAAAGGAGCGTGAGATAAATGAATGATTTCATAATGACCGGAAAATAATCATTTTTGATGTTTAATACAAGGGCAAAATTCGGCGTTTCGCCGATTATCTATTGCATTAAACCGTTTTTGCGGTATAATAGCACAAAATCCGGTTGTCTTCTAATAAAAACTACACGATGAAGTGCGTTGTTGTATCGCCTGAAAAAACCGTCCTTGACGTTGAAGCCGAGTCAGTCGTTCTGCCGCTTACGGATGGAGAATACGGTGTCCTGCCCGGCCATACGCCGCTGATTGCCCGGCTCGGTGCCGGTGAATTGCGTATTCAGGAAACCGGCGGAGCAGCGTCGTCCTATTATGTTGAAAACGGATTCGTTGAGGTTTTGGGCAACTCCGTTGCTCTGCTTACGATGCGTATCCTGCCGGTGGACGAATTGGACGTTGAGGAAGCGGAAAAGAAACTGCAATCCGCTCTTGACCGGGCAGCAAATACGCCGGAACTCGCCGCCTTAAATACGGAACGCGTCATTAACCGCCGCGCCCGGCTGCGGGTCGCCCGAAAATATGCAAAGCGATAACTATTCCTGAAAAATCTTTAATGCCGGCGGATTCTCCGATGACAGCACCGGCCGGCTGAACGAACTGCGGTTGTTGTAAAATTCGTTTTCGGGATTGAAGATACGGACGTTGCTCATTCGCAAAACCGCCTCGGTTTCGTCGTCGTTCCGCGGCACAGCCGCCGGACCAGATGTTCGGGACGCATACATCGACAACGCCATCAGCGGAAAATACACGGAATAATAGTGATATTTCAGGTAAAACACCTGTGGAAATCCCGTGCCGGTGTATTCCGGTTCGTACCACGTTCCGTCGTCCCGCTGTGTGTAGAGCAGATACTTGATACCGCGTTCAACGGCACAGGACGTGCCATTAGCGGCGGCGGTTAACAATCCCATTACCGCCCACGCTGTTTGACTTGCCGTTGTGGTGCCGGTTCCCCGCAGTGCCGGTTCATCGTAGGTTCTTGGTGTTTCACCCCAGCCGCCGTTTTCCTGTTGATGCGTCAAGAGCCAATTCACCCCCGCCGTAATCATCGGGGCGTCTTGCACAACGCCGACGGCAGTCAGTCCCGTCAACGCCTGCCACGTTCCGTAAATGTAATTCACCCCCCATCTGCCGAACCAACTGCCGTCGCCCTGCTGCTGTTTCCGCATAAACGCAACGCAGCGGTCAATTTCGGGATTGATTTTGGTGCGGTATCCCAACCGTCCGAGGGATTCAAGAACCCGACCGGTCAAATCCGGCGTGCTGGGGTCAATCATCGCATTATGGTCGGCAAACGGGACTTTACAAAGAATTTCCTTGTTGTTGTTTTTATCAAACGCCGCCCAGCCGCCGTCCTTGTTTTGCATCGACAACAACCAATGCAGACCATTTTCAATCGCCGATTTTGTTTCTTCTATGTCAAGAATTTTTTGCTTGGCATCGTCAAGCGAACCGGCATTGTCAAACGATGTCAGCCGCAAATCCGGCGGCAGCGAACCTTTGTTTGCCGCAGCGGACTGCTGTATGCGGCTTTCGTCAAATTGCCCGCCGAGAACCATCAACGCCATTGCCGTATCGTCGCAATCGGGATAAAAATCGTTGTGAAACTCGAAACACCAGCCGCCTGCCGTTTTTATCCGCTGTTGCCGAACCCAGCGCAGAGCATTGCTTACTGCGGGGTGTTCCTTTGTTAAACCGCCGACCAGCAACGATTTGAGTGTCAGCACCGTATCCCAGACCGGCGACTTACAGGGCTGAATCCGGCAACTTTCATCATTCCATATCACCAAGTCGTCAATCTGTTTCCGGCAATACCGCACTTCGGGGGAATCATCGGCATATCCTAACGCTTTCAACGCAATCCGCGTCCAGACAATCGGCGGCTGAATCGCACCGGGTCCGTCGCTGCGTTCGCAGTGCGCCAGCGTCCATTGCAACGCTTTCTGCACCGCCCGTTTGCGGAACGGAGTCAAACCGGTACGACGGCAAAGTTTCATCCCGTTATCAACACCGCGGAAGAAAAAATCCCACGAGAACGGATTGCGCGTCAATTTTTTGCCGGGCGCAACCAACGCTTTCCATTGCGAAACGGGCTTGACGAAGATTTCTTGAATTCCTTTTTCCGGCGGCAGATGCTTAACGGGCTGCAATGCCGAAACAATCGACAGCGGAACAAAAATGGTCCGCGACCAACTGCTCATCGCGTAAATGTTAATCGGAAACCAGCGGGGCAGGAACATCATTTGCGGCGGCACCGCCGGACAAACGGAATACGGAATCTGACCGAGCAGCGCAAGATAGAACCGGGTGAAACTGTTAACCTTATCCACGCCGCCGAGTTCCAATGCCCGCCGCCTTGCCCGCTGCATATAATCGGCAGACGGGGAATGTCCCGTAATTTTCAGGGCAAAATATGCTTTGACCGTATTACAAACATCGGACGGTGCGCCGGTGTATTGTCCCCAGCCGCCGTCTTCCAGTTGTGTTTCGAGCAGCCGGTTAGCGCAGCCGAAAGCGAGTTTGCTGTCTTCTTCACCGAGAAATGCAAGGAGCATAACCGCCTCGGATTGCAGCAGAGCATCGCCTTCAAGTTCGCCGACCCAATAGCCGTCGGGGTGCTGATGATTGAAAAAAAATTGCCGGGTCAGAGCGACGGCTTTCCGCAGTTCGGTCGTTAGCGGCGGAACTTGTTGTGCTGTTCGGAGCGGGGTAACTTCCGCCGCTAACGTTTGTTCCTTCTCCATATTATAGACGTAATCCATTACGGTTCCTCTGTGAATCGGCAACACCCGCCGCAATCGGCTGACTGGGGCTAAACGACCGCATTTTACCACTTCGGCATAATAACGGCAATACCGATTTCCGCCTACCAGAACCTTGGAATATGCGGAACTACCGGTCCCGTTTGAACGGCAGGATTCGGCGGACTCACCG
>JAISJZ010000253.1 GCA_031261125.1 Planctomycetaceae bacterium
GTGTTGCAAACGTGTCAACAGCAGGGACGCAGCGTGATGAAGTTCTTGCAGGAATGCACCAAAAACTTTTTCGACAAAATCCCTGCACCTACATTATTAAAAGAAGCGTGAACGGATACCAAAAGTTTGCATTGAAACACGGTATTATTTGTTGTCGTGCAGACAGATGAAAGCATTAAAGTTCTCAACCGCAAGACGGACAACCGAACGTTTGGCTGTCGAAAGCGCGAACTTGCCGGTTCTGAAGACAAAACCGCCCCAAAAAGTCCTCCGAAGAGGACGCGGCACATAAAAGATTTCGCTTATGGCTGCTCGGTTTCCCGCCTGACCAGATTCACGGTCTCCTATTGCCGGTCCCTCTTCGACGGACTTCAGAACAAAATCATTATAGACGAAAAAGACGGTTTGTAAATACGGTACAATTTTTTTACTTTTGACTTGCATTACCATATTTTTTAACCTATAATGGCGCAGGTTCTCCCCGTTGTCCTTCCACCCCTATCTCTGACTGCAATGCCCGAAAGTCCCAGTCCGCAAAATAAGGTTTCTCCAAACGAATTGAATCAACTGAACGAGTCCATTCAGGAAAGTCAAGAAAACGAAGATACGCTGAAAAATATGTATCTGACGTTCCGTCTCGGAAAAGAGGACTACGGAATTGAAATCCGTTATGTTACTGAAATTGTCGGGATGCAGAAAATTACGGAGGTTCCCGATATGCCGGTGTTCGTTAAGGGGGTCGTGAACCTCCGCGGACAGGTGATTCCGGTGCTTGATATGCGTCTGCGGTTCAATATGGAATCGCGGGAGTACGATGAGCGGACGTGTATTATCGTCGTGAATATCGGCGGTTCGCAGGTCGGCTTGGTGGTCGATACGGTGAACGAAGTCCGTAACATTGAAGATGATCAGATTTCTCCGCCGCCGAAGGCAGCCGGTGCCGACAGCGCACAGTACATTCAGGGAATGGGCAAAGTCGGCGAGCAGGTGATTATCCTGCTTGAAGGTCAGCGTCTCCTGCGTGAAAGCGACGCTGCCGCTTTGGGATTCTGATTTACTGCCGCGGAATATGAATCGGCGTTTTCGTGCTATCGGCAAAGATGCCGGCGGTGCTGCGGATACGAATCCGAAGATAGAACGGTTTGAAGTCCTCTGCCGACAGGAACCACCAGTATTGCCCTGTGTTATCAAGGTTGATAGCAACCGGAAAAAACGGTTCCTGCCCGTTGAAACTGCGCAGAACATCAACCTGTGCATCTTTCCATTGTTCGCCGCCGGTGTTCCACTTTACGACCAGTTGCGGTTGTTGTCCTTGCTGATTCAGTGAAATACCGGTGATACTTCCGGGCTGTACCGGTTTTTCGGGCGGCAACGGCGGTTTTCCGGCAGCGTTGGACGCGACAGGCGGTTTCGGCGTTGCCTGTTTCTGCGGTACCGGTTTGATGTCTTTCAGCGTGCCGTCATAGAATTTATCCATTCCGTTGAGCAGTTGCTGAACCATTACATCGCTTTCGCTTTGATTCAATGCCGGTTTCGCCGCCGGTTTTACTTCCGCAACCGTGCCGTCCGGTGAAATCAACTGCGGCATTGCTGCCGGTTTCATTTTCTGGACAGGTTTTGCTTCCGTGCCGGTTTCAAATTTTGGTTCTTCCGTTTTTACCGTTTTTTCGTCTTTGACCCGCATCGGTTTCGGCGGCGTGATGACACCTTCGCTAACGGGCGGCTGTGCGGAAACCGGCGATGGTGTCGGCGGAACAGCCGCCGATTCTTGGGGAACCGCTGTATCGACGAGAACCCGCAGTTGCGGTCCGGTACCGGTCTGCTTGACAATACCGGAAAGCGTGATTGTTCGGAAGGAAAACCAGTATTCACCGTCTTGTTCGGCACGGAAATCAATTTTTTTCGTTTTGACCGGTACTTTGACAGCGGCATACCAACGAGTACCGCTGTCGGTTGAGACCATTAGTTCGACTTCCTGCACCGGGTCACCGGACGTGTCTGGATGAAGTTCAAACGGTATTGAAAAGACCTTGCTGTTCGATTCAACGCGTACAGGCATCGCATCCGCCGGTAAATTACCGGTCAGAAAAAACATCAGACAGAAAAAAAGGGAAACAAGACAACGCATAGCAACCGGCTACATCGTTAGAAAACAACAGATTCGCCAAGAAATTGGAAAAAAGATGGTTCTTTTCGGTTGTACCGTTTGCGAACGGCTGCTGTGGTAAACGGGCTGCGTTGTTTTTCAGGACAGTTTCTTGTTCGTGTTTGGAGAATTTTTTGAAGTCAAACCGCACAACCGCAAAAAATAGGGTAAAATAGGGTATGCCAGTTTTATTCACCTCAACAGTTTTTCAATTGATAATGTGTTTCGCCGTCTTGGCGGTACTCATTGCCGTTGCGGTCTATGCGCTGGGCGTATTTCGGAATCATTCATTACAACAGGAACTAAACACCGGCGAGATGCTGAAAAATTTGCAGGATTTGAAAATCGAAGGCAAACTCTCGCCGGAAGAATACCGAAATATAAAGAGGCGGCTGTCGGAACACGTTCTTTACGAACGGCACGGTCCCTGCCCAGATTTGCGTCCTGCCCCGGAAACGCTGCTTCTGCGGGGAGTGGATAGGGAATTCGTACCGGAGAACCCGGACGATACGAAGATGTACGGCAGAGACGACAGTGAAGACGATACGGTGAAAATTAGTAATCATCATTGAACACTTTCCGTATTTTGAACGTAATAACAAGCGAAGCAATGAGTTTTACGATAGGGATAGTCAATATCGTTTCCAAGGATAGGAAACAGTTTAACAAGCGGAGAACACCGATGTTTTCCGCAATAAACCCCTAAACTTGGTACGAAAGGAAATCCCCCGTTATGTCCTCCACTTCGAGCAAGAACAATACTGTCAAGAAAAACGCCTTCTGCTCTTTCTGCCATAAGAGTTACCGCGATGTCGGACCTCTGGTTGAAGGACCCGGCGACGTTTATATCTGCGGCGAGTGTATTGACCTGTGCAACACGATTTTAACGCAGGAACGCCGCCGCCGCACCGGCTCCAATACCAAACCGATTTCGCGGATTCCGTCGCCGCGGGAAATTGTCAGCCGGTTGAACGATTATGTCGTCGGACAGGAACACGCCAAAAAGGTTCTCTCCGTTGCCGTTCACAATCACTATAAACGGCTGATGAACCGGGACGAAGGCGGCGATATTGTTCTCGACAAATCGAATGTTCTGCTCATTGGACCGACCGGCAGCGGCAAAACACTGTTGGCGCAAACGCTGGCAAAGATTTTAGATGTTCCGTTTGCTATCGGTGACGCAACAACGCTCACCGAAGCCGGCTACGTCGGCGAAGATGTCGAGAACCTGATACTAAAACTGCTGCACGCGGCGGACTTCGATATTGAGCAGGCGCAGCGGGGTATCATTTACATTGACGAACTTGACAAAATCGGCAAAACGAATCAGAACATTTCGATTACCCGCGATGTTTCCGGCGAAGGCGTACAGCAATCGCTGTTGAAAATGCTCGAAGGCACTGTGGCAAATGTCCCGCCGCAGGGAGGACGTAAACACCCGGAACAGCAGTATATTCAGGTTGATACCACAAACATTCTGTTTATCTGCGGCGGAACGTTCGTCGGCTTGGAAGACATTATCGGTCAGCGGCTCGGTAAGAAATCCATCGGTTTTACTCAACCGGTGCAAAGCCGGGAGGAACGTTGCTCGAATTACTTGTCAAAAGTAATGTCAGAGGACATTCATCACTTCGGTTTGATTCCCGAACTGGTCGGACGTTTGCCGGTTGTTTCGACTCTCGAACCGCTGGACGAAAATGCCCTTGTGCGGGTGATGTGCGAACCGCGGAATGCGTTAATCAAACAGTACCGGCGGTTGTTCCAGATGGAAGAGGCGAATGTCGAGTTCACGGATGCCGCGTTGAAAGCGATTGCGAGAAAGGCGTTGGACAAGAAGACCGGTGCAAGAGGGCTGCGGTCGATTGTCGAGAATGTGATGCTGGACATAATGTACGATTTACCGGATTTGCCGTCCGGCGAGACGTACCGGGTTACCGAAGACGCGGTCGAAGGCCGGGCAACGATATTGACGATACCGTCGCCGAACATATTGGAGGCATTGCCGAAAAGTGCGTAGTGCTTTCGTACTGCTGCCGGTTGTGTCAGACCTCTTCCGGTATTTCGTACCGTTTGCGGTAGTCCCGTTTCCAGTATTGCGCTGCTTCGGGATTTTTCGGAACACCCGTCTCCGTGTCAATCTCAATTTTCTGACCGCCGAGACGGTACGACACCGTTGAGTAATGCACCAGTGCCGTACTGCGGTGTCCTTTCTCAATGTCGCAGTTCGGCAATTCTCTCGATTTAATGCAGTCGAGAAAGTTGCGTTTATGTTCCGGTTCCGGGAACCGTCCGAATTCTTGGGCGACCACGTTCGGACCGCGGTTCTTCGGCTTGTCAAACACCTGCCAGCCGCCGCCGTGCCGACCGACGAACATTACGCCCTTCGTACCGAACAGTTCAATCCGGGTAGCACACTGCTGCCAATACGGGAACGTGTCCGTTTGCCGCACTTCGCCGTCAATCTTGTAAATGTAACCGGTGTAATGTGTCGCCTCTATCGTGAAAATCAAGTTGTCGAATTCCAGCGAAGCAATTTCCGTGTCCGGCGTTTGGGCATCGCTGTCCGGGTCAGTGTATCTTCCGCCGGTGCAGTAAGCGGTCTTCGGAATTTCCACACCGGCAAGCCAGCGGGCGAGGTCAATCTGATGTACGCCGTCATTCTGTACATCGCCGCCGGAAAAATCCCAGCGTTCGTGCCAGTTCGACCTGATGAGAGTCGGAGAATACGGCTGGTCTTTGGCAGGACCAAGCCAAGCGTCCCAGTTCACACCAGCCGGTACCGGTTCGGTCTTGATTTTGAACGAGTTCATTTCCCGCTTCTGATTATAGACCCGGACGAGATGAATCGTTCCGAGTTTGCCTTCTTCGACGTATTTTTTAGCGGCAATGTTGTACGGTGCGCTGCGGTTCTGCAACCCGACTTGGCAAATCCGCTTGTACTTGCGGGCTGCTTCAAGCATTTTTTGTCCTTCCCAGCCGCTGTGCGAGGCGGGCTTTTCGGTATAGACATCTTTTCCTGCCTGCATAATACGAACGGCGGAAAGGGCGTGCCAATGGTCCGGCAGTGCGGTAACGACGGCATCGACGGACTTGTCATCGAGAATTTTTTGATACTCCGTTTCGACTTTCACGCCCGGAAATTTCTCGGCAGTTCCTTTTGCCGTGTTTTCGGCTTTTGCCCTTTGAACATCACAGATATACAGGACGTTCACGTCAGGGAATTCCTGAAAACCGGTGATGCGGGTGTTGTTCGGATAGTTAAATCCGTGCAGCAGTGAGGTGCCGCGACCGCCGCAACCCATCAGAGCGATGTTGATTTTCCCGTTTGCCGGTGTTCCTTGGGCGGAAGCGGCGTTGTGTAAGATGGTGATACCGGCACCGAAGCCGATACCGGCAGTGATACCGTTGCGTAAAAAATCGCGGCGTTGCATTGGCAGCAGAGATAGAAAATAGATTATTCAACCTTCCGAAGCGGTTTCAATTCAAACATTGTATCCTTTTGCGGCAGCGGACGCAAGCCGTTTTCCTCTGCTGTTTGAAACGGATTGACCGGTTCACCGTTTCTCTCCCTGGCGGGCTGCAAGTTATCGGCAAACTGAAATAATGCCAGCATTTTGTCGTTCAACTCGTTCGTTGCCACCGGCTTCATCCGCTTTTCAAAGTCCTTCGCCGGTTCGTTCGGAACAGACGGTGCCTTCGGCGGCAAATGAGAGACCTTAAATTCCGTATTGATGTCGGCAAATCCCTTCCATTCCGCAGCCGGCGGCAGGGTCTTGGTTTTTTTCTCCACAACGGGAATTGCCGCAGGAATAGCCGGCAACTGTGCTGCCGGAAGCGGCAGCGGATACACTTGTCCGACTTTACCGGTACCGCCGTCCGCTTTCGGTACCGGTGCAGACACCGCCGGTACCGGGGCAGCAGCAACAGCGGTCTCGACGGGCTGCTTCAGGAACATCGCCGCAACTGCCGTACCTGCGGCAACAATCGCAGTAGAAATAAAAATCCGAACGGACGATGCAAGTACGTCCGTTTCCCTTGCGGGAGTGTAAGAAAGGGGGGATGTCATTGGTTCTTACCTCTGTCGAAATAAGAAAATCGTCCCAGTTCAGCCAATCGGTGAAAAATAATTAAAGTACCGGTACAACGGTTATATTCCGTATTACTGCCCTTGTATCCGGTTTCCGTTAATGATAAAATGACTCCCCCCGCTGGAAGAGCAGTTAAAGCAAATAAATGGCAGTTGAACAAAAGAACACCCCGGACAGCGATGAACGCGGTAAAATGAAGTTATTGGTCATCGGCATCAGGGAAAAACTGATTCTCATCTTTCTTGTGGTCAAGGTGGTTCCGTTGATTCTCCTTGCCTTCATCGCTTGGCGTGCGCTGGTAATGCTCGGAGACAATCTGCGGGAAACATCCGTGAAGGATACCCGCGAAGCGTTGACCGCCCTCGCTGCCAGTAATATCGAACGTGTCAGTACCGATACCGCCCAAAAAATTGCCGAGTTCCTGTATGCGCGGGACACCGACGTTACGTTTCTTGCCAAAGCCATCGGACATCACGATTTCAACAAAGAAAGCGACATCGCCAGATTAACAAATTTTTTTCACGATTACAGCACTTTGAAAACCGGTCTGGTTCGTAAGCACGGCGAATGGGAACTCGCCGCCGACGGAATGTCGTGGATTCAGAAAAATCCCTACAAACCGCCGGAAGAAACGAAAAAACGCAGTGTCAATAAGGAGAACGAAGACACCGTTGATGGTGTAACGTTTCACTACCGTCCGCCTTATGGATTCGGCGACACCCGCAGCAATTTCGTTTCTGTTCCGCTGTACGATGAAATTGCCGTGATTGACAAAAACGGCAAACAGGTTCTGAAATACATTACGCCGGACACCACAAAAAAACGGTATCGGTTTCCTCAGGAATTAGTTGACGTTTCCAAATCGGAAAACACGTTTGTCAAAGCGGAGTATTACTTTGACGAAATCAAGAAGATTGCCGCCAAAGATAAGAACGGCATTTATGTTTCGGACGTGATTGGGGCATACGTTCCGTGTCATTTTGTCGGAATGTACACGCCGGACTATATGGCAAGCAAGTTGATAGACGCGAAGGTTGCAGAGTTAGAAAAAACGGTCAGCGGCTTGTTCAAGAACACACAACATATTGCGGCACTAAATGATTTGATCTGGAAACTCCAAGTATTAAACGCCGAGTTGAAAAACGAACAAGACAAATTCAACAGTGAAACGGTACGCAACAGGAAAATCCGGGACGAAATCGACAAGCGGTTAGGCAAAGGCAAAATCTGGAAAATTAAAGACAAGAATTTTATGGAAGTTGCGGACGATATTGGGAAGTTGATTAACGAGCGGGCAGAAGCGGAAAACACACTTTCCCGCTCGTTAAAGGAACTCGCCGATAAAATCAGGCAAGTTGAAGACAACTGGCACCCGGAATCGGAAGGATACGCCGGAGCGGAAAATCCGTTGGGAATCCGTTTTGAAGGAATCGTCCGATGGGCGAAACCGATTCTCGATAATAAAACCGGCGAAATCAACGGTTATGTTACCTTTGCGCTGAATCACGACCATTTGCTCGATATGATTGCTCACGTTACGCCGTTGCCGCAGCGGTACAGTGAACTGTCAGATGCGTTCAACGGCAATTACACTTTCATTTGGGACTACAACTGCCGGAGTATCGTGCATCCGCGGCATCATTCGATTGTCGGGTTCAATCCGAACACCGGCAAACCTGAAACACCGTGGCTGGAAAAAACACTGTACGACGGAATGATTAAAGCAGGAATCAAACGAGAGGATTGGCAGGATTACATTGCAACACTCAAAGATTACGTTCCGTTTCCGCCGTTTGACGGTTCTGAAGAAGGAATGAAAAAGGCGGATGTTCAAAGCCGGAAAAAGAAGCCCGCACCGGAATTGACGAAAGAAGGACTCGTCGGCTTGGACGGGCGTTATCTGAACAACGCTCCGCAGTGTACCGGCTGGATGGATTTGGCGAAAGACGGCGGCAGCGGGTCGCTGTACATTCTTTGGTCAGGCGTGTATAAGTTGAATACCGCCTCGGCCATTCCGTACTACACGGGGCAATATGCGCCGGAAAACCGCAACGACAGCAGAATCGGATTCGGTTTTATCGCTGTCGGCTGCGGTATCGACGATTTCAGCAAGCCCGCTGATACAATGGACCAACGCCTCAGCGTAATGGTTGACGGCAACCTTGCCGAAACGACGTGGAAACTGATTATCACAACGGTTATTCTTTCCGTTCTGGTGATTTTCATCGCCGTTTGGATGGCATCCTATCTGTCAAACCGGCTGCAATGGCTTATCAGCGGTATTTCCAAATTCCGTTCCGGCGAGCGGTACTTCCGGTTTGCGACGACGAGGCGTGATGAATTCGGTCGGCTGGCGGATTCATTTGACGAAATGGCAGAAAACATCGTCCGCAGTGTTCACACGCCGCAGGTAATTTTAGACGGCGATATGAAAATTATTTACGCCAACCGCCCCTGCCTGACAATACTCGACAAAACATTGGACGAAGTTATCGGCAAACTATACAGCGAAACAAGCATCTATTCTTACGGAACGGAATACTGCCCGATTACTGCTTTGCTGAAACACGGACATAATAAAGCACTGGTAATGTTCGATAAAAAAACGCAGCGGTACTGGCAAGGCGAAGCGAATTACTTTACCGATGAATACGGTCAAAAAATTGGTTATATTGTTACAAGCAATGATGTTAACGACTTGCAGAAACAGCAAATTGAATTGGAGAAAGCGAAGACAGAAGCGGAAATTGCAAACAAGCATAAGAGTAATTTCTTGGCGAGGATGTCGCACGAATTGCGGACACCGATGAATGCAATTATCGGAATGAATAATCTGGCATATCGAGACGTTTGCCGGTTAAGCGACCGCGAAGAATACATCGAATTGGAAAAACATTTGGACGTAATACGGAATTCTTCCGAAGTGCTGCTGAACCTGCTGAACGACATTCTCGATATTTCCTCTTTGGAAAACGGCAGTATTCAGTTGAGCCGGCAGCCGCTTAACCTGCGGGAAATGCTTGACAATATCGCTGACTCGGTGAGGTTAAGTTGCAACAACAAACACTTGAATTTCAAAACACAGTTTCAGAAATTTGAGCCGGTGAATTTCGTCGTTGACGGACTGCGTTTGCGGCAAGTATTGAACAACTTGTTCAGTAATGCAATGAAATTCACACCGGAAAGCGGGACAATCGAATTCGCTGTTTCCCGTAAAGACCGTAAAGGCGGCAAATCGCTGCTGTCGTTTTCTATAAAGGACACCGGTATTGGTATTTCGCAGAACGATTTGGAAAAGATATTTTATCCGTTTGAACAGTTGGATACGGCAAAGATACAGCAGCACGGCGGCAACGGCTTGGGCTTGCCGATTGCTCAGCAGTTGCTCAAATTTGCCGGCAGCGAAATTCACGTTGAGAGTGAACCGGGCAAAGGAAGTGAATTTCGTTTCGACATCTGGCTCACCGAACTCGAAACGGAACAGGAGAATAAATTGGTTGACGTAACCGACAAGTTCAAAGGACAACGGGCGTTAGTCATTGATGATGTTGCGATTAACCGGATGGTTCTCGTATCGCTGTTGAAAGTTGCCGGTTTCGCTACGGACGAGGCGAAAGACGGAATGGAAGGACTGACGAAGTTTGAAAATTCGGCGGAGAATTACTACGATGTCGTCTTTATGGATTTGTCGATGCCTGTAATGGACGGCTTTGAATCAACGCGGGCAATTCGGAGTTTGGAGCGGGCAGATTCCCAAAAGGTTCCGATCATTGCGATAAGTGCTAATGCGTTCAAGGAAGATATTGAAAAATCGCTGGACAGCGGAATGAATTCGCATTATCCCAAGCCGATTAAGATGGATTCTCTCTCGAAAATTTTGATGCGGTATTGTAAACCGACGGAATAAGCCGGCAGTTGAAAAAAGTGTCAATTTG
>JAISJZ010000168.1 GCA_031261125.1 Planctomycetaceae bacterium
GCCCTGCAAAATTTTTGTCAACGGAGAACCCTTGCCCATCGAAGCGACGACCAGAATTACGGTGAACACCTACAATGGAGGCGGTCAGGTAAATTTGACGTGGAGCCCCGTTGTCGGTGCTGCCGCCTATAGAATTTACCGCTCTGCCGACGGCGGAAAAAGTTATGAGTTGGTTTCTACCCGATTAACGAAAAACTTCAACGGCAAAATCCCGTATTTTAACGACAGCGTTGCCAACGGTTCTTACACCTACGCCGTTCGGGCATACGATCCTGATCTCTCGAAGGATACGCGCGGCAATGCTGTTATGGCAACGGCGACTATCAATGTCCTTGCAACACCGGCGGTTACCGCAACGAAACTGTCAGCGGACCACGTGTATTTGACGTGGAACGTCATCACCGGTGCTGCCGCCTATAAAGTTTACCGCTCTGCTGACGGCGGAAAAAGTTATAAGTTGGTCGCTACCCGATTAACGAAAAACTTCCTCGGCACACCCCCGTATTTTAATGATACCGCCCTTTCGGGCGGTTCTTACACTTATGCCGTTCGGGCATACGATTCTGCTTTCTTGAAGAGTACCCGCAGCGCAGCGGGTACGGCAACGGCAACTATCAATGTCCTTGCAACACCGACGGTTACCGCAACGGCAACCGAAAACGGTGTGAATTTGACGTGGAACGCCGTTGACGGTGCTGCCTCTTATCACATCTACCGCAGTGCCGACGGCGGACAAGCGTTTGAAAGGGTTTCCTGGCTGTTGGCGGAAAACTTCGGTTCTTCAACACCGTATTTTAATGATACCGCCGTTTCGGGCGGTTCATACATTTACGGCGTTCGGGCTTCGAATTATCCTAATTCCAACGTGCATACACCCGACTGTAGCGATGCTGGTATGGCAACGGTAACGGTGTAATTATAACGGGCAATGCCGCTATTCCTTCGGTGTTGCCTCGGCGATTTTCGCCGCCGCTGCCGCCCGATTCGCCTTCTCTGTCGAGAGAACCTGACGCAGCAGTGCCGAAATATCCTCGTAGTTTTTTTCGCTCGGCGGTCCCGCCGCGTACTGCATAATCGACCGCTGCGACTTGTCCGTTAAAGACAGCAGCATCGACGATACCGTACCGTAGTCCGGTTCCGAAATCTCGATACCGTGCTTACCGGTTGTGTCTGGTTTGCGGGAAAACGTTCTGCCGGCGACAGCAAAAAACGTAACAGCCGAATCTACCCGTTGCAGCGTCAACAAACGGCGGGCAAATTCCTGCCGGTGGTCGTTGTAATCGTTCAGCCGGTTTGCAGAAAGAATGTGCAGACCGGGACGCAGTTTCTCAACTTCAACCGTATTTCCGCCGTAGGCGACACCGCCGCTGAAACGGTCAACGCATAAAAAATTCCCGCCGCTGTACATTCCGGTAAGCAGTTCACTGTACGCTTTTTCAAGTGCCTCTTCTGCATTGCGGGAAGCGAGCAGTTCCCTGCACAGGGTTCCCCGCGACCGCGGTTCTTCCGGCAGGTTCCGTTTGAAACAGTTCACCACGGCGACAAAAAGTCCGTGCTGATTCACTCCTGCCCAAGTTCCGCCGGATGTCTTGTCGATGCCGCAAACAACGCGGGGACGACCGGACTGAATCCGCGGCACCTGTGTCGGCCGGCTGATGCGTTCTTCCCGGTTTGCCGCTATCAGCAGCGGCGAGTCGTTTGTTGCGTGAAATTGAACTGCAATGATACCCATTGTAAAGGGATAAGGGATAGAGGACAGGAAACGGTGGTCTATTTTCCCATAGAATTTATTTTCAACTACCCCCCCATTAGTGGGGATATGTTTTTGCAAATATCACCGCGGCAACAACTGTTTTAACTGTTCAAGCAATTCGTTCAGCATTTCCGTTGTATGCGAGGCAAATACGGCAATCCGCAGTGCGCCTTCCGAACCGAGACCGGCGTACCGCGGCAAATAACTAATCAGAATTCCTTGTTCCGACAGTTGCTTTTGAATCCGCCGCATATTCCCGGACGAACCGAGTGTTAAAATCACAATCGGCACATCAGAGTTGTTTATTGTTAAACCGAGTTTGCGAAGTTTCGTTTTCAAATAGGCGGTATTGCGGCGCAGTTGATTCAGCCGGTTAGGAACGGACAGCACCGACAACGCTTTTGCCGTTGCCGCCGCTACCGGACTTGCCGGCGCACTGGCTCCGTAATAGACCGCCGACCGGTCTTTCAACCGCTGAACGAACGTTTCGCTGCCCGGAATGATACCGCCGCCGCCGCCGACGGCTTTGCTCAACGAAAAACTTAAAAACAATTTTGCAGCGGCACCGGCTGGCGTTTCGTATTCATTGAATATGCCGAACGTATCGGCGGCATCGTGCGGCGTGCGGTTAATTTGAGCGGTGTCAATGCCGAAGGAGTCCAGCGTTCCCAAACCGCGGTCGCCGAGAACACCGAATCCGTGAGCATCGTCGAGCCAAAGCGATGCTCCTTCGTACTTTTCCAATAATTCAAGATAGTCGTTGACAGGTGCCACCGTACCGAGCATCGAGAACACACCGTCGGTAATCACGAGCGGTTTTTCGTGCAGTTGCAAATTGCGGTCGAGTTTTTCTTTCAGGTCATCAACGTTCCGGTGCCGGAATGTGAGCGGCCGGCACCGGTTTGACCGGATTCGTTTTGCGGCATCGAACAGCGAATAGTGGGCGGATTCGTCAATAAAAATCCGGTCGAAGGTTCCTTCGAGTGTTTCGAGTAAAATCTGATTGGCAACGTAGCCGGATGCCGTGTACAACGCTTTTTCGGTTCCGAGCATTTCGGCGGTACGGCGTTCAACTTCAAAGACCGGCGGCGATGTGAAGGCGGTGCGGGTCGTCCCGGTACCGACACCGTACCGCAGTGTTGCTTCGCAAGTTGCCGCCAGAATATCGGGGTCGGCTTGCAGACCGAGATAACCGTTTCCGGCGAAGTACAGATAAACCTTTCCGGCAACGCTAATCATTGCGTCCGGCGGTCCGTCAAAACTCAACGATTCTTCGATAACATTTTGAACGGTTTGTGTTGTCTTTCCGAAAAGCATATAATGCTGCTGTTAGCCGTGCCGGGGCTTTGCCTCTGCACAATAAACTCATTCCCTTTAAGTTTTCGGAAAGTACACAAAACAGCGGTTTAACGCAAGAACAAAAATTCACCGCAGGACGGCGGCATACCGCCGGATTGGGTACAAACGTATGCGGCGGCCTCATTCGCCTGTTGACCAATGTCCCGCAAAGTTTTGTGCTGTAAAAAACCAAGAACGGCAACCGCCGTGAACGCGTCGCCGGCACCGACCGTGTCGGCAACTTCAACACAAACGCCCGGTGTGAAAACACATTCGTGTTCCGCCGCCAAATAACTGCCCGCCGCTCCGCACGTTAAAATAACTAGCCGGAACCGGTACCGTTCCCGCAGCATTTGAAGTTGCTCTTCCGGCGGTACATCTTTCCCGCCGGTTAAATACAGCAGTTCATCGCCGTTCAGTTTCAGAACGTTTGCCGAAGAGAGAACTGTTTCAATCACGCTCCGTTCGCAGAACGGCTGACGAAGATTGATGTCGGCGACCCGCAGTGCGCCGGGTTTTGCCGCTTCGAGAAGTGTTTTGAGCGTTTGCCGGTTGTGTTCCGCCCGGAATGCCAGTGTGCCGAAACACAAGGCATCGGCTTGCTTCGTCCATTGTAAAGCGGCGGGCGTTGCTTGTAAAAAATCCCACGCGGCGTTTTCGGCAATGGTGTAAGCCGGCTGTCCGTCCGCACCGAGTTGGACGGCAACCGTTCCCGTCGGCAGCGTTTCATCAATACCGATAAGTTCCGTTGAAACGCCGTTTGACCGGCATTGTTCGAGGATTTCCAAACCGAGTTTATCGTTTCCGATGCGGGACAATAACCGAACGCCGCCGCCGAATTGTCCGCAGTGATACGCAAAGTTCGCCGGTGCGCCGCCTAACTTTTTGCCGCCCGGCAGCATATCCCAAAGTATTTCGCCGAAAGAAAGAATTTTGTACATCTGTCTGCCGATTGTTTGCCGGAAGGTCTAAAAACTCCTTATTTTCTTCTTTTTTTGTGATAAAACAGTTTTTAGAAGTTCCCGGCCGCGCATTGTACTGCCGTACTCTATCCGTTGCAACAGGTTTAAGGTATTGTATTGTTTCCGGCAGGTTTTATAATACCGCTGTTCCAATTATTTTTTACCGCCGTTTGGGGAGGAACGATGAGTGCAAACCACAGTTTGCTGCTGTTTGAAGGGGACTTAACCCCGGTGCTGCCGGAGTTATTCCAGTGTTTCGGTTATATGACGACCGGAACCGTCGAGTACGCCAAAGGACTGCACGAAATCTGGGAGTTCACGGCTTGGCCACGAAAGGGACATCCGCGGAACACGGTTCATAAGGGCGTTCTGTACAACGGAACGTGGACGGCAGTCCTTGACCGGGAAATGGCAATGGTACTCGACCAGGAAAAATGCACGGACTGCGCTAAACACTTCAACGTTAAAATTTTTGCCTACCTTATTGAAAATGTATCTGATTCCTGCGCTTTGTATATGTACAGCCCCGAAAAAATCCGCGGCTTGAACATTCAGAACAGGGAAATTTTGGAGGACTTCGGCGAACCGCTGCCGCAGGAAGCCGGTAT
>JAISJZ010000173.1 GCA_031261125.1 Planctomycetaceae bacterium
CGTCCGGTGCCGCAATGCTGTTGTCGTAAAACGTGAACTTATACGCGCCGCTGTCAAGCGTTGCATAACCGGCAACATTCGTCAAGTCCAAATCGAAAGCGGGACGAACACCCAACCAGGTCTCGTCGTTGTAACTGAGGAAGTGATCGTGCCAGGTGCTGCCCCCCGACGAGCCATACAACGAGTCGTCGAGGTAGTCGGGGAGGGGCGAACGAAGCCAAAAATAGTCGCTATAATAATCATAACCACTTCTTCCTGTAAAAATTGTCGCATCTCCTTCAACGGCACTCCATTCGTCATAAGACAATGCCCAGAGTTTCTGAGGGTCTAATTCGACCCACTCAGACACGTTTGCGGTTCCAAAAGGCGTATTGCCGACACCGTCCTGCAAGTCGGCGGAGGTACGGGCTTGAATCACTGCTTGCTCTTTGACGGATAGGGCATCCGCAATACCTTGTATTGCCCGCTGCAACGTGCTGTCAGCGTATTCGTTCGCTCGGTCGGTGAAAGTACCGTCATAGCCGTTTTTGCCGGTGCCATAGGAACGGAAGGTGGAACTGTCATATCCGGTCTCCGTGCTGTCCGATTTGAGCAGCAGGCGAGCGGTGTTGGTCTCGGTGTTTTGACCGATAGCCCACCATTGCTGACCGCCGAAGTTGACAACGGAAGTGTTGTTGTCAGATGCGCCGATGTTGAACGTCGGTGTGTCCGCAAAAGAAAAGTGTGCGGAGAGAAGTACCGCAAGAAGGGCGGCAACTACATATTTACCCCCCCCCCCCCCCCCGAAATTACCCAGTTTGCGTAATTTAACATTGCCTTCTTCATCAGTTTCTCCTTGTGTTAGAGTCATTTGGGCGAATTACCCGTCCCGATTATTTTGCAAATTTTGTGCCAAAAATGACAAAAAAGTACATTTCTCTGTAAGTGCTGTTATTTCAACACGTTACAATCATAACACGGTTTTGATATTTTTCCGTTTGGCAGTTTTTCTGTTGCAAAATCATACAAGTTGTGTATCATTTTGCAAAAAGTGCCTCATTTTGCAACAGAATCTGCTGGGGGCGTGGATTAACTCGGATAAGAAGCATACTTTTCGCAGGATGTAAAACTCTTCTCCGGCGGTTTTGCCGGGAACTGTGCGGTGTTTTGAGTTGCCTCCAATTATTTTCAGCCCAGTATTGAATGTGGGCGAAATAATTTTGTCCGGCGAGGAGGGCGGAGTCGGGCTGCGCTTTACTGTTTGAATAATTATGTGGTACAATGTAGTACGTTTCGCGTCCAAAATCTTTCCTCCGATGATTTACCTTGATAACAACGCAACGACGGCAGTTGCCCCCGAAGTGCTGAACGCAATACTGCCGTTCCTGCAAACGGAATACTACAATCCCAGTTCGATGTACGCGGCGGCAACACCGGCAAAACACGCCGTTGAAACCGCCCGAAAAACCATTGCGCAGCACCTTGCCGCCGAACCGGCAGAGATTCTCTTTACGTCCTGCGCTACCGAAAGTATCAACGCTGCCTTGTTCGGTACCGTCCGCGCTAATCCGAACCGCAAACATATTATCACGACCGCTGTTGAACACCCCGCCGTTTTGGAGTGCTGCCGGGAATTACAACGGCAAGGATGTGAAGTTGACTATGTCGGTATTGACCGGAACGGCAACCTGAATCTCGGCGAATTCGTTCAAAAACTGCGGAAGGATACGCTCATTGCCGCCGTAATGCACGCGAATAACGAAACGGGCGTGGTGTTTCCGGTTGACCGGCTGTCCCGCATTGTGAAAGAAACCGACTCCGCCATTTTGTTTCTGTGCGATGCAACGCAATCAATGACGAAACTGCCGATTCGGATGAACAGCAGTTTCCGTAATGTCGATATTCTGGCATTTTCGGGACACAAATTTCACGCACCGAAAGGCATCGGGGCGATGTTTATCCGCAAAGGAACGCGGTGCCGGACGTTTCTCATCGGCGGACACCAGGAATCCGGTCGGCGCGGCGGAACAGAAAACGTACCGTATATCGTCGGAATGTCAAAGGCCATCGAATTGGCAGCGGCAACTCACGATACGGACATACAGCGGATTGAAACGCTGCGGAATAAATTGGAGAGCGGTATTAAAGAGCGGATTCCATACATTGAAATCAACGGAGCAGGGGCGGAACGGATGCCGAACACGCTGAACGTTGCGGTGCATTACATTGAAGGCGAAGGGATTTTGTATCAGTTGAGCGATTTGGGGATTTGTGCGTCCAGCGGTTCGGCTTGTACATCGGGTTCTTTGGAACCGTCGCACGTTTTATCGGCAATGGGTGTCCCGTTTTCGGCGATGCACGGGTCGGTACGGTTCAGTTTAAGCCGATACACAACGGAAGCAGAAATTGATTTTGTCCTTGATAAATTCCCGGAAATTGTTGCAAATCTCCGGCGGCTGTCGCTGTATTGGGACCAAGAAAAAAATTGTCCGCGAAGTGAACCGGCAAATCCGGCGGTATAGACGTTCTGTAATTTTCTATTTTGCCTAACCGTTAAATTCTGTTGATAAATTACAACCCGTTCTGTTATAATAACGGTTATACTGATTTTTCCCGTTATTTTGTTCGATATAGACAGAGACGGATTGTCCCCGAATTTCGGCAATTATGAAAAAGAACATATCCCTCGTTTTATTGCTGGTTTTGTCCGCTTGCTGGGCAGGCGGTCAACTACTGTACGGTCAGGCACCGGCAGTACCCGCACCCGCAACACCCGCACCGCAACCCGCCGCGGAAGCGGCTAAACAGCCGGAACCGGCAACTCCCCCGCCGCCGGCGGCGGGGGCTAGTGAGAAACCTGCTGAACCTGCACCGCCTGCCGAACCGCCGAAGCCATACGACCCGCAGAAAAGTTTGGTGCGTTTACAGCATCCTGCCGTTGCCGCCCGGCTTGGTTTGACCGACGAGCAGCGGGCGGAAGTCCAGCGGCTCGTTGCACTGAAGGGGCAGGAACTTGCCAATACACCGGAAGACCAATGGACAAAAATTCACGAAGAGAGCGATAAAAAACTCTTCGCCGTTTTGACGCAGGCGCAGCAAACGTATTTGCCGAAATTGTTCTCCGAGCGGACAATCCGGTTCATTTTCAAGATGCAGGCGTGGGCAGATGTTCTGCAATGGTTTGCCGAACAGGCGGGACTGCAACTCGTAATGGATGCACCGCCGCCGGGACAGTTTAACTATGCCGACCAGCGGGACTACACGCCGTCCGAAGCGATTGATTTGCTCAACAGCGTTCTGCAAACGAAGGGATACACTCTTGTCCGCAACGATAAAATGCTGATGCTCTTCAATCTGCGGCGAGGTGCGATACCGGTTCAATTTCTGCCGAAATTAAAGCCGGAAGAATTGAAAGAACGCGGAATGTTTGAATACACGACGGTAATGTTTCCGCTGGAACGCCGCGACCGTACCGAAGTGCTGGAACTGCTTAAACCGTTTAAGGGGCAATTCTGTCATATTGACCCGATGCCGGGTAATTCGCTGATGATTACCGACACCGCAGGGAACCTGCAAGTGCTGCAAAAGGTGATTGAATCGGTTGCAAATCCGCCGGTTCCTCCGCCGCCGCAACCCGCACCGCCGGCACCTCCGGCAGTTTGGCGCAGTTATGTCGTTGAGAAAAACGACCCCGCAAAAATTGAGGAGATATTCAAAGAATTTTCTCCGAACGCGAAGATTTTACGCATCGGCAACTCCAACAAACTGCACATCCATTTGAAACAGGATGAGCAAGCCAATTTGGAAACGGTGCTGAAAATGCTGGAAGAGGACTCCGGCGTTACGCAGGGCGAATTGGTACTGACCTCGTATTCACTTTCGCCGTACTTGAATTCACCGCAGCAATTTTGGCGGCTGAACCGGTTCCGCCGCACCGAAGGATTCAACGGACAGCAACAACAGCAACAGCAGTATCCGTACCGCAATCCGTTTGACAGTTCGCTGTCTATCGGCAAGGAAATTATTGATGTTCTGAAAAAGACATTTCCGGCGGCGGTGGTTTCCGATACGCCGGTGGCAGAGAACATCGTTGTTCTGACAACGAAAGAGGAACACGAAAAAATCAAACAATTTTTTGATGAGTTGAAGCAGACGACACAGCCGGAAGATGAAATGGCGGCGAAGTTGTATAAATTCTCCGACCCGAAGAAGAAAATGACGGAGGAAACGCTCAAACAATTCCGGGGCATTGTTCCGGCGGCGGTAATGACGCTGGACGAAGATAAGGGACAAATCCTGATAGTGGCATCGGTAAAAGAACAGGAGTTGCTGGCGCAGGCGTTCAAGGAACTCGAAGCGGCGGTACTGCCGGAAGAGGATAAAAAAATCGTTTCGTACCGGATGCCGGTTTCAACGGCAACACGGTTTTCAACGATGCTCAAACAGATGACCGGCAAGCACGAAGAACTGGAAAATATCGTTGAGTTGCGGGACACGAAACAGGGTTTTATCACGGTTTGGGCGACGGAAAAACAGCACACGTTGATACAGAATTTGTACAACGAAGTTACGGGACACAAAACGGCGGCACCGGGAACCGGGAACACGTTAAAACAAAATGAACCCGTGCTGCGGGCGTATCCGATGGTGAACGGCTATGCTTATACGGCTCATACGGTTCTCGATAATATGATTACCGGAGCGGACTTTTCTTACGACCCCCGCACGAATTCGATTATCGCCGTTGCACCGCCGGACTTGCAGGAAATCGTTGCCAAAGCAGTAGAGGAATTGGACAAGAACGTCCCGGAAGATGTGGCGTTCATTACACTCAAACGGGAACTGCCGGCGGATATGATGCGGCAATTCAACCGTGTTGCGCCGCACTGCGTTGCTGTACAGAACCGGCGGAGTTTGCAAATCATTTTGACGGGACCAAAAGCGGAACTCGATAAAATCAAAGCGATTCTTACTGCCGCAGAAGCCGCTGAAGAGAAAAATGAGGAAGTGGTCGTCCAAACGCTTCAAACCGCGTCGCCGTCAATGGTCGTTTCACTCCTCGAAGATATTTTC
>JAISJZ010000338.1 GCA_031261125.1 Planctomycetaceae bacterium
TGTCCGCTTTACGGTTTGACTGCCGAAGAAACGGCGTTTATCAAGAATTACGAAATCGAGTTCCGTATGCGGGGCGAATAGTTGCGGTACAATTATTCACGCCGGCATTGGTACGGCGAAACGGGACGTTTTGCTGTGCTTGTACGTCCCGCCGCCCGTTATGCTACTCTGCCGCAGCGATGAAGCCCGCTAACGCCTTACACCGACCGGGCTGCTGCAACTTCTGAACCGCACACGACTCAATCTGACGAACCCGCTCACGAGTTACCGAAAAGATTTTGCCAACCTCTTCCAACGTGTAGGAGTATCCGTTCACCAAACCGTACCGCAATTCAATAATCTTCCGCTCCCGCGGCGATAATGTCTTCAAGACCTTGCCGAGTTCTTTCCGCAGTAAATCGTTGTGCGCCGACGCTTCCGGGCGGTCAAAACTTTCATCCGCCACCATTTCACCGAAACTGCGGTCATCATCCTCTCCGACCGGATGTTCCAACGAAACCGGATTGCCGCCGATGAGCGATACTCTGTTGATTTCCTCCTCCGACATATCCGCCGCTTGCGCAACTTCATACAGCGTCGGTGCCTTGCCGTTTCGCTGGTACAGTTCCCGCTCCGCACTGCGGATGTGCGATAAAGTGTCAATCATATTCACCGGTATCCGAATCGTCCGCGATTGCTCGGCAATAGCCCGTGTTATTGCCTGCCGAATCCACCACATCGCATACGTCGAGAACTTGAACCGGCGGCGGTACTCAAACTTATCCACCGCCCGCATCAGACCGGTATTGCCTTCCTGAATCAAATCGAGAAATGTCAAACCGCGGTTGCGGTATTTTTTCGCAACATACACGACAAGACGAAGATTACTGCGGGACAAGGCGTTTTTTGCATTTTCGTAATCCCGTAATGCCGTTCTAATCCGTTCGCAACGGCGGCGCAGTTGCTTCGGCGTTTCCTGTGCCTGCCGGACAAGCGAGTGCAGTTCTTTGCGGAGCATTGCCTTGCGTTCCGGCATCATCTTTACACTCCTGTCGTGCATCAAACGTTGAATCTCATCCATTCGGGACGACATCTTTTCGAGTTGTGCTTTGAGAGCGTGAATCCGGCGGTTGCGCATATTCACTTCTTCGACAAGAATCAACGCCCGGCGGCAGCGTGCCAGAAACCGTTTGCGTGTTTCCGCTTTGACCTTCGGCGGCGTGCTTTTGCGTGCCAGCAGTTCAAAATCCGCCGTGGTTAATTCCATCATTGGAGCAAGCGTTTGCAGATGCACCGGCATCCGGCGTTGAATCTGCCGCTTCGATAACCGTTCCGACAAGGACATCCGAATCGTCCGTTCAAATGCCAGTTGCCCGTGATACACCTTCGTCAGCGTTTGGAACGCATTATGCAGCGAGTACGGCGAACCGAGAACCGACCGGCGAAAAGTGTTCCGGGTTTTCTCAATCCGTTTTGCCAAGACGTATTCTTCTTCCCGCGTCAAGAGCGGAATGTTCGACATTTGCGACAGGTACAGGCGAACCGGGTCGCTGTTCCATCGTTCGGTTTCCATATCGCTTTTCAGTATCGAAACGGAAACGGTTTTGTCTGTGCCGCGTTCGATGCCGAAATCGTCCTCATCGTCATCAAAATCAATATCCTCATCGGCACAAGCCGGCTCGCCGGTCTGGAACATATCCTCATCGGAAATGCGTTTTTTGGAGGAATCGAACGAGCCGAAGATGTCGGCTGCCCGGTAGATGCTGTCCGTTTCGTCTTCGTTAAGACGATGGATTGCTTCCTCGAATTTGAACCGCGGCATCGTTTTAGCGGCGGCTGCTTGTTGTTCCTGCGCAACGGGGGCGCAACGTTCTAACGTCATCCGTGACATAAAACACTCCTTATGCGGCATCCAAGCCGTCTGGGTCAAAAGTAGTGATTGTTTCACCGCCGCTTCAGCGGCGGTTGTTCCGTAAACTATTCTGCATTTCAACCAGCCGGGCTAACTTTTCGTCCTCGGAAAGATCAGCGTTCCGCAGTTGGTTGATGTTGTTCTGTATCTTTTGCGGTTCATCGCGGCGGTCGAATCCTTTAATAATTTCCGAAACGAGGTGTTCCTTCAATTCCTTCGGCAGCGGTTGACTTTCTTCCCGTTCCTGCCGCAAAGATTCCTCTAAATCCGATATTTCATCGTGAAAAACCGGCTGTTGTGAACCCAAACCGTTATTGAGTATATCGTTTCGTTTTCGTACCGCCAAATCGGCAAGTTCTTCGAGAAACTGCTTCATCGCCGGTTCCTCAAATGCCGACATCAATCGGGCGAACGTTGCCAACTTTTTCCGCTCAATCAGTTGATTGCACTTTTCATAAATTTGTCTCGTTACGCTTGACCGGCATCGTTCGACCGGTACTGTTTCCCAAAAATCATAAACCGCAGTCGGGTCAAGCAGGAACAATTCCAGCATTTCCCGTTCCAATGCGTCGGGCAAGTCCGTTAGCGGCAGGGCTTGCTCCGCTGCCGGCGAAACAAGTTCCGCCGCGAACTGTCGTCCCTTTTTAACCCTCAACTCCTCAAACCGTCTTCTGATTTCGTCCAACGGTATCGGAAACCGGTATGACAGTTGAACGATAAGCGATTCAATCCGCGTCCTTATCGGGTCATTCGGCAGCGTGTTCTGCACCGGTGCTTTGGCAATCACCGTGAGAATGGATTCCAATGCCCGGACTGCTCCGTTGTAATCATTCTTGATGTCAATGCCGCGGGTTGCTTTCACAAACGCCCGCCGCAACACGTCAACCGTTTCTGTTTCCAATAACTTCTGAAACGCTTCCGCTCCATACGTTTCCAAAAACTCACACGGGTCTTGTCCGTCCGGCAACGTAAGTGTTGCCATATCCGCCCCTTGCGCTACGAACAATTCAAGGATTCTGTCCGTTCTGTCCTGACCGGCATCATCGCCGTCCAGAATCAAAATCATTTTATCCGCAAACCGTTTCAGCAGTTTGATGTGGTTTTCGCCTACGGCAACGCCGAGGGCGGCAACCGCATCGCTGAAACCGAACTTGTGTGCGCCGATAACATCGGTATATCCTTCCACTATCAACGCCCGGTTGCTGTGCTTCATCGTTTGCCGGGCAATGTCCAGCGCATACAACTGTTGATTCTTGGAAAACAACTCGTTTTCTTTCGAGTTGTAATACTTTGCGGGCTGGTTATCGTTTTCCTTGTACCGTTTTTCGTTGTAAAGCAGGGAACCGCCGAACACGCGTCCGCCGAAAGCAATCGTTTGTCCCTGCGGATTGCGAATCGGAAAAATAATTCTGCCGTGAAACGGGTCGTTCCAAAAATCGCTCTCCTCGTAATGCTGCAAATTACCGAGCAGTTCAAGTATCTTCAACCGTTCCCGCGTTCCTTTCGCTTTGTTGACCAAAAAGTCCTTTTCGGCAGGGGAATAGCCGATTTGAAACTTTTCGATACACGCGGTGTCAATGTTTCTGTCCGCCAGATATTGCCGGGCGGGTCCGGCTTCATCCAGTGTTAACAATGCTTCGTGGTAAATTTTTGCCAACCAGTCCGCTGCTTTGAACAGCGTTTGTTTGGTAATTTCCTTCGGTTCCGGCTGTCCCGGCAACGCCGTTACCGGCTCTTCGCCCGACTCCTGTGTGATAACAATTCTTTTTTTCCTAAACTTCGGTATTGTAATACCGGCTTTATCGGCAAGGATTTCTAATGCTTCCTTGAAACCGCAGTTCTCCATTTTCATTACAAAGGAGAACACATCGCCGCCGATGTCGCAGGGATAGCATTTGAACGTTTGCCGAACGGGATTGACTTGAAAACTCGGTCGGCGGTCTTCGTGCCAAGGACAGTGTCCAACATACAACGCACCGGAACGCCGAAGCGTCAGGTGTTGCGAAACGAGTTCGACAATATCGACCGACTCGCGGACACGTTCTTTAATGTCATCGTCCATTTTTCGTTTCCGTCATCGACGCACGGGAGTATAGCGGTTCTTCAAAAACCGGTCAAGAGCAATTTTTACTTTTTTTGTTTCGCAATGACGGTGCGTCAATAAGCGGAATTTTTATAAAAAGGTGTCGCGTTTTCTCAAAACGCAATCCCTTCACCCGCTATCGCGTAGGGATAGCTGCCATCCGGTTTGAGTTTCACCGGTGCTTCACTTTCAAACGTCAGTGTATCAATATTCGGGCAGAGCGACAAATTGGACGCGACGACCTGGTCCCACGTAACGATTTGTCCTGAATTCAGTGCCGCCCGACCAAGTAACGCGGCAAAGTTGGCTTCGGCGGCGCGATGTCCTTCGTTGTACGGTTTGTCATTTCGAATCGCCTCGAAAAACAAATCGTGTTCCACCTGATCGGGATTGGGTTCCTTATCCGTAAACGCCCAGGTTTGCTTGTCCGGTGTCAGAGTTTGGTCGGAATAAAGCCGCGTTTTCGCCTGAGCACCATGGTCCA
>JAISJZ010000355.1 GCA_031261125.1 Planctomycetaceae bacterium
GCTCCTGCCTGCACTCGGCGGCTTGCTGTGCGGCTTAACGGTCTGGACGTTCGCACCGGAAGCAAGCAGCGAAGGAACGGACTGCGTTATCAAAGCGTTTCACTGCCGCAACGGTGCCGTAAGGAACCGCCTGATGTTCACGAAACTGCTGGGCGGTCTCTTCACGCTTTGTACCGGCGGCTCCGCAGGTCGGGAAAGCATTATCGCCTTGCTCGGTGCCGGTACCGCAAGTTCCTTGGCACAGCGGTTCGGTTTGAATGTTGAAGACCGCCGTATTTTGCTGCTTGCCGGTGCCGCCGGCGGAATCGGTGCCGTCCTGCAAGTGCCGCTCGGCGGAGCGTTTTATGCCGTTGAAGTGTTATATGCGTCCACCGCTTTGGAGTTGTCCGCTTTTATTCCCTGCGTGTTCGCCTCCGTTGCCGGTTATCTGACGTTCGGACTGTTCTACGCCCCGCTTCATCCGTTCGGGCAAATCTATTTCAGCGGCGAAATTCATCACGCAGCGGACGTGATGTTCTTTCTTCTGTTTGTGCCGGTGATTGCTGTACTGGGTATTTTTTTCGTTCATTTCGTTTCGGAATTGCGGAACCGTTTTTTTCGGCGTTTGCCGCTGCCGGAAATTTTCAAACCGGCGTTAGGCGGTTTTCTTCTCGGCTGTTTGGCGTTGGCGTATCCGCAGGTTCTCGGCGGCGGTTATGAGTGGTTTCGACCGCTGCTGCACGGAGAATTACCGTTTGTGCTGCTGTTATGTCTCATTGTTCCGAAAATACTGGCAACGGCGTTAACGGTGTCGTCCGGCGGCAGCGGCGGTTTGCTTATTCCGTCGCTGTTCATCGGCGGACTTATCGGCGGTTCGCTCGGCTGGGGCTGTTATTTTGTAATGAATTGGTTCGGTGTTCCGCAGTATGCACCGGATATAACCGCAAGTGCGTTAATCGGAATGGGAACGTTCTACGCCGGTGTCGGCAAAGTGCCGTTGACCGCCGCCGTCATCGTTTGCGAAATTGCCGGTTTGGACTATTGGCTGCTTTTGCCGCTGCTCGTGTTGAATTTAATGCACATCGCTTTGCAATCGCCGTCTGCTTCGCTGTACGAGGAACAGGTTCTTACGCCGCTGGACAGCGAGGCGCATTTCGGCAACTACTCCGTAGATTTACTTCGGGCAATGAGCGTGCAGGAAATCGTGACATCTCACTTTTCGCCCCGTATTTCTTCCGCGGCGACTTTGCCGCAAACGGTCAAGATAATCGCATCGCAGTCCGATACGCTGTTTCCGGTTATTGACGAACAAGGACGTTTGACCGGTGTCTTGCAGGCAAGCGATGTTTGGGCAGTGTTCCGCAGCAAAAAGAAATGGGACGGTCTGACGGCACAAGCCCTTGCCGTTGACGTTCAGAAATCGGGCATTGCCGTTGTCCCTTCGGACGATTTGTACAAAGCGTTGCGGATTTGCACGCTTCGGCAAGTATCGGCGGTTCCGGTGATTGACCCGAAAGAACCGGAACGGCTGCTGACAATGCTGCGCCGCGAAGACATCGTTGCGGCATACAACGAACGCATAGCCGCCGCCCGATGGGAATGAACAATTAACGGCAATTTTTGTGCAGCGGGCAGTCGTTTCGTTTCTTTAACGCTTTTTCAACTAACGCAATAAACTTGCCGGCAACGTTCGGCGAAAGAGAATGTTCCAATTCACACGCTAACGCCGACGCTTCGTCTTTCTCAACGCCTAACAGTTGATTCAGCAACCGGTAAAAAATATCGTGCCGGCGGACAATTCCTTCGGCTTCTTCACGTCCTTTGTCGTTCAACTTAACGTCCTGATACGGTTCATACTCGATATACCCTTGTGATTTCAAAAAATGCAGGGCGGTCGTAACCGTTGACTTGTGAACGCCCAGCCGGTCGGCAATCTGTCCGCTCTTGGCGTACCCGTGTTCTTCGACGATATGGTAAATTGCCTCCATATAGTCCTCCATCGCGGCAGTCAAGGCGTTTCCGTGTGTTCTGTCGTTCGGCATTGTTAATCAATAAGTTGTAAATTATCGCGGTGAATCAGTTCGGCGTAGGCGGCGTGTCCCAGCACCGTTTCGATTTCGTTCGTCTTTTTACCGAGGATGAGTAAAACATCTTTCAAGCCGTAATTCGTCAAACCGCGGGCAATTTCCGTTCCGTTCCGGTTCGTCAGTGAAACGATACCGCCTTTTTCAAACATTCCGTCCGCATCGACCACACCAATCGGCAGCAAACTTTTCCCTTTTTTGCAAACCGCTTCGACAGCACCGTCATCGAGAACGATACATCCTTCACTGCGGACGGCAAAACCGAGCCAGCGTTTGCGGGCAGTCAAATGATTGTTCTGCGTGATAAACAGTGTACCGGTTTCCTGTGCCGTGAAAATCCCGGTCAACGTTTCCGGTTTATCACCGTTGGCGATGATGACGTTCCCGCCGGATTCTGTTATCATTTTCGCCGCTTTGAGTTTGCTGGACATTCCGCCCTTACTCCTGCCGGAACGCTTTTCGGCAACCATTTTCATCAGACCGCCCGTCCAACGTTCGACCAGCGGTACGAGTTTCGCTTCATCGTCGGCAGGGTCGCGGTCATACAATCCGTCAACATCGGTGAGCAAAATCAGCAGCGGCGTGTCGAACAGGTTCGCCGCCAATGCCGCCAGCCGGTCGTTGTCGCCGAATGTTGTGTAAAGTTCGTCAACGCTTACCGTATCGTTTTCGTTGATAATCGGCAATGCGCCGAAATCAAGCAATGCCCGAAGAGTGTTCCGGGCATTCAAATACCGTTTGCGGTTCGATAAATCATCTGCCGTCAACAGCACTTGCGCCGGACGAACGTTGAATCGGGAGAGACATTGCGAGTATTTCTCGATAAGTTTCCCTTGTCCAAGGGCGGCAACGGCTTGAATTTGTGCCAACTCCGCAGGACGCTCTTTCAGACCGAGTTGTCCCATTCCGCAGCCGACGGCACCGGAACTAACGAGGATGACTTTTTTACCGGAGTGAATCACTCCGCACAGGTCGGCAGTCAGGGCGGCGATACGTTCCTCGTTGAGCAAACCGTCAGCGAGGGTCAGTACGTTCGTACCGACTTTCACGACAATAACGTCGGATGTTTTCAGGATTTCATCACGCAACAGCGACCGCATAACGGTATTGTTAAGCAAACGGCAAAATTTGTCAACCCTTACCGTTTCGTAATTTCCGTGCCGACCCCCGAACTGGTGAAAATTTCCAAGAGCAAGGAATGACGGGTATGTCCGTTGATGATGTGAATCTTTTGAACGCCCTGTTCAAGCATTTCGAGACACGCCTGAATCTTCGGAATCATTCCGCCTTGAATTGTGCCGGATACAAGCATTTCACGGGCTTTCTCTGCCGTGACGGACTCAATCATCGAATCCGGGTCGTTGGGGTTGGTTCTAACTCCGTTCACTTCACTGACGAAAACGAGTTTTTCGGACTTCAACGCCTTTGCCACGGCAATCGCCGCCGTATCCGCGTTGATATTCAACGGCTGGCTGCCGCCGTCATCAAGCATTGCAATTGACGGAATTACCGGCACGATACCTTGATTACACAACACTTCAATCGGTTCCGTATTGACCCGCGTTACGTCGCCGACATAACCCAAATCAATCGGACGGCAATTCTCGTCTCTCAAAAACAGTTTTCTGCCGAACAGGATGTTGGAACCGAAACAGACGCTCAATGACTGTGCCATTCCGCCGTAGTTGTTAATTTTCTGAACAACCTGCGAATTAACAACTTCGCCGAGCATTTTAACGACGATTTTCAAAGATTCCGCATCGGTATAACGCCGTCCCTGAACGAACCGGGGTTCGAGACCGGCTTCTTTCATTGCTTTGCTGACAACGGAACCGCCGCCGTGAATGAGAACGGGTTTCATCCCGACGGATTCCATAAAGACAATATCAACGAGAAGGTGGTCAACCGCTTTCTCATCTTCGAGAAGGTTGCCGCCGATTTTAATGACCGAGTATTTCCCCCGGTACTGCCGAATCCATTTTAACGCCTCAATGAGGTGGTTCGCCTTCTCAATCGCTTCGTCAACCATCGCGGGGGGTGGGGGTAGGGACTAATCTGCAACATACGGCAGCAATGCCATAAATCTCGCCCGTTTGACGGCTTGGGCAACAGCGTGCTGACTCACGGCGGAACAGCCGGATTTGCGGCGGCTCAAAATTCGTCCTTGCCGGCTTGTCAGTTTTTTGAGCAGTTCCACGTTCTTGTAATCGACGAACATCGGATGCGGACGCACACCGTCAACCATCAGCGGGTCTTTCCGTTTGCCGTGAACTTTTGCTTTTGCCCGTTTGCGTTGTTTTAACTTGGACTTTTTGGATAATCTCGCCATTGCTATAATAGACAAGTGATAGAACGTAATCAGTTTGGAGTATTGTACCGCTTTTATAATGAATGTCAAGTCCCGTTTTCTAAATGTTTATGCCCTTCCTTCGGCTGTTACCGCCGGTGCGTTAGACGGTGCCGGTGCTGCCGTGATTGATGTGCTGCGGGCAACGAGCGTTGCCGCGTTTGCCGCTGCGTCCGGTGTTGATTCAATTATCCCGCTGACAGATATTGATGAAGCCCGGTACTTAAAAACGGTATTGGAAAAAGAGAAACCGGGCAGCGTCCTGCTCGGCGGCGAACGGTTCGGGCTGCCGATTGACGGGTTCGATTTGGGTAATTCGCCGCAGCATTACACACCGGAAAAAGTTAAGGGCAAAACACTGATTCAGACGACAACGAACGGTACCGTGGCGGTCGAGGCGGCAAAACCAGCGGCAAAAATCATACTTGCCTCGTTTTTGAACGCTCAAACCGTTGTCAATGTTCTGCAAAACGAAGAACGGATTGCCATCGTTTGTGCCGGTACAAACGGCGTTGAGACAGAAGAGGATTTACTGTTTGCCGGCTGCTTGGTCTCCCGGCTGTTGTCATTGAATTCCGCCTGGCAGCAAAATGAAACGGCAATACGGGTTCAGCAACTCTGGGAAGAACGGAACCCCGGCGAACCGTTAACAGAAACGCTGCGCCGCAGTTGCGGCGGCTAAAACCTTATCCGCATCGGTTTGGAAGAAGACATCGCCGCCGCGGCACAAATTGACAAGTTCAATGCTGTTCC
>JAISJZ010000386.1 GCA_031261125.1 Planctomycetaceae bacterium
CTCGACGTGTTTGCGTTCCTCAAAGACGGTGTGTACCGATACGATGCCGCCGCTAATAAACTGCTGCTCGTTGAAAAAGGCGACCATCGGAAACTGGCAGGCAAACAGGACTACGTTTATATCGCACCGCTCAACTTGGTATATGTTGCCGATATGGAAAAAGGTGTCGGCACCGGTTCGTACATTTCCGCCGGCTGTGCTGCCGAGAACGTGTATCTCGTTGCTGCCTCCAAAGGAATCGCCTGCCGGGTGCGTACCGGTTTCGATAAAGAACCGCTGCACAAGTTGTTAAAATTATCGGACAAACAGGAAATTCTCGCCGCTCAAACGCTGGCGCATCCGATTAAACCGTTCGGACAGCAAAGTACATTTCCTACGGAGAAGAGTTTGCCCCGCGCCGGTGTTGCCGAACGTTTGCATACTGCCGCAGCGGAAGCGTTTCTGAACTCGTTCGTTGAAAAGAAAATTGATTTGCACAGCGTAATGGTCTTGAAAAACGGTAAAGTGGTGTTTGAACGCTGGTTCGGCAAAAACGCCCCTGATGTCAATCACGTTATGTGGTCGGTGAGCAAAACATTTACGTCAATGGGTGTGGGCTTTGCTGTTGCCGAAAAACGCTTTGCGTTAGACGATAAAGTGGTTTCGTTTTTCCCGGAGGACTGCCCGGAGGAAATATCCGAAAACCTCGCCGCAATGACGGTGAAGGACTTGTTAACGATGAGCAGCGGACACAACACCGAACCGCGGATTAGGGATATGCTGTCGCAGCAGCCCGGTCTGCCGTTTGACCAAATCCGATGGGAAAAGGTCTTCCTGTCGCATCCGGTCGAACACAAGCCCGGTACGAAGTTTGTGTATAACTCGGTGGCAACGTATATGCTGTCGTCGATTATTCAAAAGACGACCGGCGAAACGTTGTTTAACTATCTGCGTCCGCGGCTCTTTGAACCGCTGGGTATCGAAAACATCGTTTGGGATGCGAATCCTTACGGCGTGAACTGCGGCGGCTGGGGACTGCACATCAAGACGGAAGATATGGCGAAACTCGGTCAATTGATGTTGCAAAAAGGACAATGGGACAGCAAGCAACTTTTACCGGCAGCGTACATCGAAGAGGCAACATCGCGGAAAATTTTGCAAGACCCGAACGTGAAGCCGGAGGAAACAGACAGCGATTGGAAACAGGGATATTGTTATCAGATATGGTGCTGCCGGAACGGTGCGTTCCGCGCCGACGGAAAGGACGGACAATTCATTATCGTTTTGCCGAAAGAAAACGCTGTGGTCGTAATAACGGAGTTCACAAACGATTATCAGGGCGTTGTGAATTCGGTTTGGCAGCACCTTTTACCGGCGTTGCGTTAATGTTGTCAGTATCCGTTCTTCGTGATATAATGGTTTCGTGCCGTTTGAATCGTTCACTTATATCATTGACCGATGTATAAACCGTTTATTTGGGACAAAGCCGAACTGATGCCCCGCGAGGAAATCCGGGCGTTGCAATTCATCCGCCTGCGGGATACCGTCCGCCGCTGTCTCACGGTACCGTTTTATCAGCAGAAATTCAAGGAATACGGTATTACGGACACTTCCGTCAAATCCGTTGATGATATAACAAAGTTGCCGTTCACGTCAAAAGACGACTTGCGGAATAATCAGCCATTCGGTTTTCTTGCCGTTCCGCGGGAACAAGTTGTCCGCTATCACGGTTCGACCGGCACAACCGGCAAGGCGACGATTGTCGCCTACACCCGGAACGATATTGATGTTTGGGCGAACTTGTGCGCCCGGTTTCTCGTTTCCGGCGGATTGAAACCGGAACATACCGTTCAAGTGGCGTTCGGATACGGATTGTTCACCGGCGGGTTCGGTTTGCATTACGGCATTGAGCGGGTCGGGGCGGCGGTAATACCGGCAGCGGCAGGCAACACGAAGCGGCAACTGATGCTGATGAAGGATTTGGAAACAGATGCTCTCGTTTGTACGCCGAGTTATGCTCTTACGCTTGCCGAAGCAATGCAGGCAGAAGGCATTAACCGGTCGGATTTGAACCTAAAACTGGCGTTTCTCGGCAGCGAACCGTGGACGGAGTCAATGCGGGAGAGCATCGAGAACACGCTCGGTATCGAAGGCAGCAACAATTACGGATTGAGCGAAATCATCGGACCGGGCGTAAGCGGCGAATGTCCCGAACGTAGCGGAATGCACTTTCAGGAAGACCATTTTATTATCGAGTGTCTTGACCCGGAGACGCTCAAACCGGTGCCGGAAGGCGAAGTCGGCGAATTGGTTATCACGTCGATTACCCGTGAAGCCGTTCCGATGATTCGGTACCGGACGCGGGATTTGTGCCGGGTTTATACCGGTAAATGCGGATGCGGTCGGGAAACGCTGCGGATGTCCCGCGTGATTGGACGCAGCGATGATATGCTCATTATCCGCGGTGTTAATGTGTTTCCGGCGCAGATTGAAGAGGCATTGCTTGCCGTTGAAGGCGTGGCTCCGCATTATCAGATTATCGTGGACCGTCCGAAGACGATGGACGAGGTTACAGTGCGGGCAGAACTTGACCCCCAATTTTTATCGGACAAGATGACCGATATGATGCAGTTGCAAAAACGGATTGAGAAATCCGTGCAGCAGTTGACGGGATTGAGTATGATTATTGAACTGCTTCCGACCGGCACGCTGGAACGGTTTGAAGGCAAAGCAAAACGAGTTGTTGACAACCGAAAACTGGTATAATATCCTCCATTCTTTCTTATTCCTGCTATGAAACATTTTATTCTTTCGATACTGTTCTGTTTGACAGCAGCGGCGGCGTTCGCCCAAGTCGAACAAACACATCAGCAATGGTACGAAAATACATTCGGCGATTTACGCAATTTCGTTCGGGCAAATCGGGATATCAACCTGTTGACCTTTCCCGGTGCGAAAATGGTCAAAGCCGATAACACCGGCAACGCCGAGGGCTTAACCGACGGCGAAGTCGGAACCTACGGCGGTGACGGACGTGTCAGCATCAACGGTAAACCGTCTGTCATTGTCTTCTACCTCGGCAAACCGCAAAAGATTCAGGAACTCCGTATTTTCTCCGGCAATATCGACAGCCGGTCGAATCAGGATTTTGAAGTCCGGTTTGCGAACAACGAAAAAAATCCGGGACAGCAGCCGAACTTTCCTGCTGAACCAACGTTCACGTCCGGCGATAAGATTCTTGGCACGAATGTCGGCGGATATATGAGCAAGTTTGCCGACAAGTCCGGCAAGCCGCTTTGGAACGGACAGCAATATGATTGGGTCGAATTCAAACTTTGGCAGACATATCCGTCAACGGCAGGCGAACCGGCGAAAGCAGCAAACAAAAAATCGGACAGTTGGGCTTCGTATCTGGAACTGCAACTGCTCGGCGACCCGAACGACCCGGCACTGTTCGCTTCCGAGCAAGCAAAAGCGGAATGGATGCGCAACCGGCTCATTGCCGAACTGCAAGGCAGGTTATCCGCCGAAGTCGGCGAAGATGTCGTCGCCGCTATGAAGCATCCCGAATCTCTGAAAAGAGCGATTGACGATTTGTCAAAAAAATACCCCGGTCAATACAACGGCAAAGAATTTACCGCCCGGTACGAAAAAATCAATTCCGAAGGGTTAATTACCGAAAAGACCGTTTCCGTTTCGTTAACCAGAGAGGACGTTGAAAAAAATTATGAAAAGTGTTTGAAAGCAGCAAAGGATTTTGCACAACTGCGGAAAGATGCGCTGCTCGCCAATCCGCTGCTGAACTTCGATAAACTCCTTTTCCGCCGTTCCCAAAACGACGGCTTACAGGCAAACTGGATTTCCAACGCCGCCCGCGGCAAACACGCCTACGGCAGTGCGCTTGCCCTTGTCAATCCGAAGGATGCCCAAGGCGATGCCCAAACCGTCATCGAAGAACCGAACGGCTCGTTCGTCGGCGACATCTGTCTGCATTGGAACGCCGATAAAATGCTGGTAACCGCATTGTCGCCTGCCGACAAAACGTGGCAAATATTCGAGTTAGGAATCGACGGTTCCGATTTTCATCAAATCACGAAGTCCGTCGGCAAAGACGTTGATAATGTTGAGGGCTGTTATATTCCCGACGGTTCAACGGTTTTCATTTCTACCGCTAATATGATGGGTGTACCGTGTATCGACGGAAGTTCAATGGTCGGTAACATTTACCGGCAGGAAACCGACGGCACTGTCCGGCAGTTAACATTTGAACAAGACCAAGATTGGTGTCCAACGCTGCTGCAAAACGGAAAGGTCTTGTTCAGCCGTTGGGAATACATTGATACGCCGCATTATTTCACCCGGCTGTTGTTCGAGATGAACCCTGACGGAACGCACCAAGTTGCATATTACGGCAGCAACGGTTTTTGGCCCAATAGTACGTTTTACGCCAAACCGGTACCGGGCAGCACAACGAAAGTCGCAGCAATTATTTCGGGGCATCACGGCACCGCCCGCTCCGGCGAATTGATTCTGTTCGACGTTCAAAAAGGACGGACGGAAGAAAAAGGCGTGATTCAGCGGATACCGGGATACGGAAAAAAAGTCGAACCGGTAATTACCGACCAACTCGTTGACGATTCTTGGCCCAAGTTCCTGTTTCCGGCACCTCTGGACGAAAATTACTTAATCGTTTCCGCAAAATTGACGCAGGGGTCGCCGTGGGCGTTGTACCTCGTTGACACGTTCGACAATATGCTGAAAATTCGCGAAGAACCGGGATACGGACTATTTGAACCGACACCGGTCATTAAACGTCCGCAGCCGCAAGTTCGGGCGAACAGCGTTGAACCGAAATCGAAAAAATCAACCGTGTTTGTAACCGATGTCTATGTCGGCGACGGTTTGAAAGACGTGCCGAAAGGAACGATTAAAAAGTTCCGTGTGTACGAATTGAATTACGGCTACCGCGGTATCGGGTCGCACGATTATTTCGGAATGGAAAGTTGCTGGGATGCCCGGCGGATGTTAGGCGAAGTGCCGGTATATGAAGACGGCAGTGTATCGTTCGAGATTCCGCCGAACACGCCCTTGGCAATTCAGCCGTTGGACGACAAAGGTCGGGCTGTACAACTGATGCGGACGTGGTTCGTCGGTATGCCCGGTGAAAATCAATTCTGTATCGGCTGCCACGAATCACAGAACCTGGTAACTCCGAGTAAGCAAACAACAGCAATGGGTAAAATACCGGTACCGATTCAGGATTTTTTCGGTCCCGCCCGCCCGTTTTCGTATAAATACGAAGTGCAGCCGGTCCTCGACCGATACTGCGTAGGTTGCCATAACGGCGAAAAACCGGAACGCCCGAATTTTGCCGACACAAAATCGGGATACCAAGGGTATTCCAATTCGTACCACGCCTTGCACCGCTTCGTCCGCCGACCGGGACCGGAAGGCGATTATCATCTGCTCCAACCGATGGAGTTTCACGCTTCGACGAGTGAATTGTTCGTGATGCTCGAAAAAGGACATCACGGCGTAAAAGTTGACCCGGATTCGATGCGCCGTCTTTACGCTTGGGCGGATATGAACGTGCCGTACTTCGGAACGTGGATTGAAGTAGCAGAAAAACTGAACCGGAAGAACATTGCTGATACCGCTGCGAGGGCAACGGAACTGCGGTCGCTGTACGCCGACATTGATTTCAACCCGGAAGCAGAACCTTACGCTCACTTGAAACTGCCGGAAAAAATTGATTGGATACCGCCGCAGAAAGTTGAACTGGATTATACCGCTCCGAAAGTACCAAACTTCCCGTTCAATGCGGATACTGCAAAGAAAATGCAGGAAACAGCAGCCCGCAGCATAAGCAAGGAAACCAAGCAGACCGTTATAGTCAACGATGTTTCGTTTGATATTGTGTATATTCCGGCGGGACAGTACGTTAGCGGCGATAATGACATCGGTTTTGCCGATGAGTTGCCGCGGAAGCAAGTTGAAATTAAACGACCGTTCTGGATGGCAGCAACGGAAGTAACGAATCAACTTTATGCCCAATTCGACCCGCAGCACGACAGCCGGTACATTGACCAATGGTGCAAAGACCACACAACACCGGGCTATCCGGCAAACAAACCGGAGCAGCCGGTCATTCGGGTCAACTGGAACCAGGCAGCGGAATTTTGCAAATGGTTGAGTGAAAAAACCGGAAAGAAGTTCCGTTTGCCTACGGAACAGGAATGGGAATGGGCTTGCCGGGCAGGGGCGGGAACGCCGATGTGGTACGGCAACTTGGATGCGGATTTCGGCAAATTGGAAAATATGGCGGATATGCAGACGAAGAAGTTTGTTGTCCGCGGTGTAAATCCGCAGCCGATAAACAATCCGCCGGACGTTGAGGCGTTTATACCGCGGGCGGAGGGTGTTGACGACGGCAATATGATTGAGCAGAATGTCGGCTCTTATCAGACAAATCCGTGGGGCTTGTTCGATATGCACGGCAGTGTTGCCGAATGGACGGGTTCCGATTATATTGACGGCAGTTCTGCCGCGGATGCCCGCAAAGTTGCAAAAGGCGGTTCTTGGCGCGACCGTCCGAAGTGGAGCCGCGCCGGTGTACGCCGGGCATATCAGCCGTATCAACCGGTGTTTAACGTCGGCATTCGTGTTGTTTGTGAAGAGTAATTTATCATTTGTCATTTAGCCCGGCGGCTGTACCGCCGGTTTCTTATAAAGGAGAAAAAATGCAGGCGTTGCGAACCATCATTGATAAACAGCGGTTGAAAACCGTTATGCCGATTCCCTCCGGTTTTGCCGGTAAAACTGTTGAAGTTATCGTTTTACCGGCTCTCAAGAATATGAAGCCGAAACGGAAGAAGAAAAGTGCCGATGAACTTATCGCTCAATTAAAGGAAGCCTTTGAGGAGATGAACGATGTCCTTGCCGGAAAAAAACAGGCCAGACCAGCCGAAGAACTCCTTGCCGAGTTATAACGTCGATACACTTCGTTCTTTCGACAAAGAGTTGAAACGTCTTAAAAAGAAGTATCCTTCGTTAAAGGCGGAGTATCAGAAATTGAT
Organism: Planctomycetaceae bacterium; assembly: GCA_031261125.1. Classification (GTDB taxonomy): domain Bacteria; phylum Planctomycetota; class Planctomycetia; order Pirellulales; family Thermoguttaceae; genus WRKP01. The sequence continues at coordinate 7,056 of JAISJZ010000386.1, forward strand.
AAAATCGTTGGCGGAAAGCCCAACGCAAGGTAAACCGCTGGGTGACGATTGTTATAAAGTCCGGTTGGCAATAGCATCGAAGGGAAAAGGTAAATCCGGCGGCGGACGAGTCATTACTTGTGTCAAAATTGTCCGCCAAACAGTGTATCTGTTGACAATTTATGACAAATCAGAATACGAAATTATTCCCGACAGCGTTATTCAAGAATTAGCACAATCAGTTGTGAACAAACCACAGTAATTCCTTATGTTAAACACTTACCTCGACCACGCCGTTCTGAAACCCGAAATGACACGCTCCGAAGCCGAGGAGTGGATTCGCTCCGGTATCGCTTATAAAGTGAAAACCGTTTGTGTTCGTCCGTGCGATATTGACCTTGCCGTCAAACTTTGCAGCGGCACCGAAACGGCGGTCTCCGTCGTTCTCGGTTTTCCTCACGGCTGTATCTGCACTGAAAGCAAAGCGGCCGAAGCAGCGTTGTACTGTAAAAAAGGCGTTGCGGAAATTGATATGGTTGCCAATTACGGCTGGATTCGCAGCGGACTTTGGAACGAAGTTCAGGCGGACATCGAAGCCGTCGTTGACGCTGCACACAAGTCCGGCGTTGCCGTGAAAGTGATTTTTGAAACGAGTCAACTGACAATGGACGAAATTGCAAAGGCGACGCAAGTCAGTATTGCGGCGGGGGCGGACTTCGTAAAAACGTCAACCGGTTTTAACGGCGGCGGGGCAACAGAGGAGCAGGTACAAACAATGTTAAAGACGGCGGACGGACGTATCAAGGTGAAGCCCTCCGGCGGAATCCGCGACGCACAGCGGGCGCAGATGTTTGTCGAAATGGGTGTTGCCCGTCTCGGCGTGAACGGTTCGAGTACGCCGGCAATCTGCGGCGGTGCCGACCCTAGCACCGGCAGTGCGGGATATTGATAGAGTCCAGAAGAAATTCTTAAAAAACAAGAAAAACGCCAAGAAAGACACTTGACTTTTGACGGAATATAGTGTACGCTCGTACATACCGTTTGGCGGCAGGTGTTGTTGTTAGAAGTGTCGTTTTTAACCCCCAATCGCTTGCGATGGGAGAAAGGAAACCAAAAATGTCGAAAAATTATTTTGATTGGCACAGAAATTGCGGGGGGGGGGTAAATCGTCATAGCCGCGGGTGTCAACGCGCCAAACGCGGTTTCACGCTCGTCGAACTTCTTGTCGTTATCGCCATTATCGGCGTTCTCATTGCCTTGCTCTTGCCCGCTGTGCAAGCCGCCCGTGAGGCGGCAAGACGGATGTCCTGTACGAATCACCTGAAACAATTCACGCTGGCAATGCACAACTACGGCGATGTTAATGATGCCGTGTTTCCTGCCGGTGCAAGAGGAACGATTGTCTGCACTTGGGCGCA
>JAISJZ010000002.1 GCA_031261125.1 Planctomycetaceae bacterium
CGGTGCGGAGAGCAGCATCCGTCCCATTGCCGCCCGCTGTTTTTGTCCGCCGCTTAACTTTGCCGGCGGAGAATCTTCGAGACCTTGCAGATGTAATTTCTCCAACATTTCCTCGACAAGATGTTTCCGTTTTTCGTTCGATAAATGCCGAAGAACGATTTCCCAGTTTTGCCGAAGCGTCATCGTCGGAAACAACGCATAATGCTGAAACAAATATCCGGTGCGGCGTTCCTGCGGCGGAAGATTGATACGGCGTTTGGAATCAAAAACAACCCGGTCATTGATTCGGATAAAACCTTCATCCGGCTTCGTAATACCGGCAATGCAGCGCAGCGTCATACTTTTCCCGCAGCCGGACGCACCGAGAATCCCCAGCCGCTCATCTTCTGCAGAAAAATGAACGGACAACGTAAAATCGCGGAACCGTTTGACAATATCGACTTCAAGCATCAATGTTCGGCATACCACAAACATTTTGAATTTGGGCTTTTGAATTTTAGTAGCGAGTAGTGTGTTGCGAGTAGCGAGTATTGCCTGTAAAGTCAGGAAGCGGATACTCGCCGCTCGCTACTTGCTACTTCTACCAAAACGGACTTTTCAAGTGTGTTCGGTATATCAATGTTTTTCGTTATACAAATTGAGCGGGATAATCACGATAAAGGAAAGCACGATGACGAGTAAGACCCAAAACATTGCAACGTTCATTTCATCGCTCTGCACGGCACTCCATATTGCAACGGGAATCGTTTGCGTTCTGCCGGGGATATTACCGGCAATCATTAACGTTGCGCCGAACTCACCCAAAGCGCGGGTAAAGCCGAGAATTACACCGGCAATGCAGCCGTTTTTCGCACACGGCAGCATAATGCGAAAAAAAATCGTCCGTTCCGATAAGCCCAAAGTTCGGGCGGCATCTAAAATATCCGGGTCGATTTGTTCAAACGAAGCCCGAACGGTACGATAAACCAATGGAAACGCCACAACGGTAGCGGCAATCACGGCAGCGTACCACGAAAAAATAATGCGGACACCGATTTCGCGCAACGCAAAACCGACGGGACTGTTCCAGCCGAAAAAGATGAGCAGCAGAAACCCGATAACCGTCGGCGGCAGCACCAGCGGCAGCGTTAAAATACCGTCGATAACACCCTTTGTTTTCGGCGGCAAAGAAAGCAACATTCTCGCCGCCGCAACGCCAAGCACGAAAGCAATGAGCGTTGCACAAAACGATGTTTTCAACGAAATGTAAAGCGGCGACCAATCCATTATTCGGTTTTTGTTTGAATACAGAACACGAATAGCACGAATAGAAGACACGAATAAACACTAATTTTTCAAATTGTTTTTTGTTTCATACTTTAATTAGTACAATATATTGCAAACATTTATTGTTTTTGTAACATTTGTGTTTGTTCGTTAATATTCGTGCTATTCGTGTTTTGTATTTTTGGAGATACCCCTTCGTATATTTGTTTCAAAACCATATTTTTTGAAAACCTCTTCGGCGGGTTTGGAAAAGAGAAAATCTAAAAACGCTTTTCCGCCTTTTGGATTCATTCCCGTAATAGTGATTGCCGCCGGATAAATGATGGGCGTATGACTCTTTTCCGGGGCTTCGGCAATCACCGTAATTTTGTCCGGCATTATCAACGCATCGGTTCGATAAACAATCCCAACTTCCGTTTCGTTTCGGGCAACATAAGCAAGCACAGCACGGACATCAGCGGCAAAAACCAGTTTCGGCTGCACCGCATCTTTGATTTTCAGAAACTCGAAGATTTCCATTGCATAAGTCCCGACCGGTACGGACTTCGGCTCACCGACGGCAAGTTGCTGTGCGCCAATTTTATCCGTTGCAAGGTCTTGAAAACTCTTGACACCGGATTTTGACGATTTCGCCGTAATCAAAACGATGCTATTTCCGAGTAAATCCTTTCGGGTATCGGCAACGAGCAACTTCTTTTTTTCGAGAGCGTCCATTCGTTGTTGGTCGGCAGAGATAAACACGTCAGCAGGCGCACCGTTTTCAATTTGTTTCAGCAATGCTCCTGAACTGCCGTAGTTCGGAACAATCGTATCACCGGGATTGGCTTTCTTGTAAAGTTGAATAATGTCGTTCAGCGCATCCTTCAAACTAGCGGCAGCCGAAACATTGACATCCGCTCCTTGCAAAGAAACGGTGAGAAACGAAACGAGGAGCAACGATACGAGGCAGTGGGTTCTCATTGAAGGGGTTCCTTTGTGTTCGTGTAAATGTTGACCGCATCAAGTCCGATGTCGAACAAAATGCGGGGCAACCTTGTGCCTAATCTTTCTGCTGCAAAAGCCGTGCCGTCCGGCTGGATAATTTCGGCATAAACACGGTATTGTCCGTCAAACCCCGTCATTTGAACGGTTTGCCAATGAATTTTTATGTCAAAAATTTTATTAAGAGCATTTAACACGGCATCTTCCGGCGATTGTCCGTTACCAGAAACGACATTATTGTTATTCAGGGCTGCCGTAAAACGACATTCTTCGCCGGTCTGTTCAAACGAATCACGAACACAGCAAATCGGAGGTTGCGGCAATAAACCGAGTTCATCGAGCCAAACGAGTAATTCTGTAACGCCAATGGTTCTGCGGGTATCTTCTTTGATTCGTTTCAAAAGCAACTCCGCATTATCATCGGAAATATTTTTGAGACCGCAATGCAATGCCGCCAGTTTGACACCCGCCTTACCGGAATGACGCGACAAAACAATCCGCTGCGGACTGCTTCCGAACTGAACGGAGCGGTATTCCGTTGACGAAGATTCCAAACCTTTTTGATGGATTCCCGATGTATGAGCGTTGACATTCCAACCGGTGAGCGGTTTGAACGGACCGGGTGTTAAAATTGCGGTACGATAAAAGCGGTTGGCAAGCGGAGCAAGTCCCGCTGTTGACAACTGCGTTGAAACACCATAAATTTCAGGATGTGCCGATAAGGCGGCGGCAACTTCTTCCAGCGAGGCGTTGCCGACACGTTCACCGATTCCGCCGACGGTTACTTCAACTTGATGACAACCCGCTTCGATGGCAGCGAGTGTGTTTGCCGTTGCGAGACCGTAATCATTATGACAATGAACGCTCAACGCAACGACACCGGTATTGAATGCCGGAATTTTCGTTTTCAAATAGCCGACCAGTTGCGAAATCTGCGGCGGACAGCACCGACCTAATGTATCGGCAATGTTGATGACGGTTGCCCCGCTGCGGATGGCGGTTTCAATATATTCGACCAAAAAGCCGAGGTCAGCCCGCGTTGCATCTTCGCAACCGACTTCGACTTGGGCAACAAGACCGGCAGCATAAGCAACCGTTTCCGCACAGATATTGAGTAATTTTTTCCGGTCGATGTCCATTAACCGGCTGATGTGTTCATCGCTGACGGGCAATGTTAAATGCAGGACACCATTGCCGTTTAAGAGTTGAGCCGTTTGACGAATTTCGTCTTGCCTTGCCCGGCACATCAACGCAACTTTTGTTTTCGTGCCGTTTAAGAGGGCAACTGTTTTTCGGCAAGCATCGTCATCTCTTTTTGAAGAAAGCGGAAAGCCCGCCTCGACAATATCGACTCCCACTTCGGCAAGAGCAAGGGCAAGTTGTGGCTTTTCCGAACAGGGAAAAACCGCCCCCGCGGCTTGGTCGCCATCCCGAAGCGTGGTATCAAAGAGCGTGAGTTGTTTCATTTTCGCAAACGTTCAATTCTTTGAGAACAATCATCGCCGTTTCGTCCAAAGCGTTGAGGAATCGGAGAACATCATCGGACGAAGGCGGTGTGATTTTGAAATGTTCCAGTGAACAAATCTGCTGCACGCCGTCCATCTCCGCTAATACTTTTAATAAATGCGGCGGCAATTTCAGCAATGTTACAGCGGACGAACACAGATCGAGGATTGTATGATTCAACGGCATTACTCCACGTTTGAGAAACAACGCCATAAAGTATTTTTCAATCGCCATCGCCGCAATGTTTTGGACAATGACTGGCGTGAAAATATCAGGACGTTTTACGGAACCTTTTGCCGTGCGGTGAAATTGTCTGCCTTCTTCCAAAAACGTTTTCCAGTCGCTCATCTTTTACTCCAAATGATATTTTTGCACACGAAGTCCCATAATGCGGTCAGTGATACCGAGCATTTTTGCGGCTTTCGACCTGTTTCCCTTACATTGACTCAAAGCATCAACGAGCATTTCTTTTTCAACGGAATCCAATACTTCCGAAAGCGTTCCGGTCGTTTTGAAAATACCGCCTTCAACCGATTTGCGGATTTCCTCCGGCAAGTGATAACTATGAATCACACCGTCAGGACTTAATATCATTGCCCTTTCGATACTGTTTTCTAACTCCCGGATATTCCCCGCCCAAGTGTATGAATTCAGCATATTCGTTGCTTTGACTGAAAACGAAGCCGAATTCTTGCCGTATTCTGCGGCAAAGCGTTTGGCAAACACATCGGCAAGAAGCATAATATCCGTTTTCCGTTCCCGCAACGGAGGAATCAGAATCGGAAAAACACTCAACCG
>JAISJZ010000020.1 GCA_031261125.1 Planctomycetaceae bacterium
CCACGCCGTTTCTCAAAGCGGCGCTCGATTCCAAAGTTCCCCGGCTGATCGTCGATAAACAGATCGGTCCTTGGATCACCGGACCGCTCCGGCTGCACAGTGATCTCGAACTCGTGTTCGAAGAAGGAACCGAAGTTTTTGCCAAAGCGGGACAATTTCAAGGACTCGGCGACACGCTTTTTATGGGATTGGAAGTCAAAAATGTGAAATTCACCGGTCTTGGAAAAGGAGCCGTGCTTCGAATGCGCAAAGCGGATTACCATACCGAGGCGTACAAAAAATCAGAATGGCGGCACGGAATTGCTCTGATGAGTGCTGAAAATATTCGTATCGAAAATATTTCCATCGTTGCAACCGGCGGCGACGGCATTTATCTCGGTGAAAAAACGAAAGGAATTCCGTGCCGGAATATCACTATCAGGAACGTTATTTGCGACGACAACAACCGGCAGGGAATCAGCATCATCAGTGCCGACCATCTTTTGATCGAAGATTGCGTCCTGAAAAATACGAAAGGAACGCCGCCCGCCGCCGGAATTGATTTCGAACCGAACACTCCCGATAATCAACTGACCGATTGCGTCGTGCGGCGATGTGTCATTGAAAACAATGCCGGCGATGGGATTGTTTTTGCGATAATACATCTTACGAAATCATCCAAACCGATTTCTATCCGGGTGGAACAATGCGTTGTCAAAGGCAGCACTCAATACGGTTTCAATTTCGTTAATCAGTACGGTTTTAATTCCGTTCCCGGCGACAAAGCGGAATTGATGGTCACGGGAAGTTGCGAAGCCGTTGATTGCCGTTTCGAAAAGTGTGCAGCCGGCGGAATCCAAATCGATCAAAAGGCAACCGACGGGGTTACGGTCACTTTGAAAAACACAGAGATTATCGACTGCGGAGAAAATGAAAAGTCTGCTCCGATTGCATTTTCGGCGAACTATATCGATCATTTCGGCAACATTGATCTTGGTTCCATTCGGGTTGTTGATGATAAAGATCGTTGTCCTGTTAAGTTCAGTAACTATTTGAAACATCCGAAGCAAATCACCGGTAATTCCCCGTTTCCGGTCATTTGGCTGAGACGGCAAGGCACGTTTTGGATTTACGCCGAAAAAGGTTCGCCGCTGTATTTTGCTGCCGCTGTTCGGCAATGCGGACAATCTAAATTAGGCATCAATTCAGAAACGTTGACATTTCCCAACGGCAACATTGAAAAATTGACCATTCCCGCAGAATCAGCGAATAAATTTGAGTACAAAATTGATTCTGTTGCAGAAACTGGCGTATATGTTCTCCATTTTGAGGTTGGTTACTATGCCGTGCGTCTCATTCAATGCAATCAACCGGTCTTTTTGGCTGCCCCGCAATTTAATGTGTTCGCAAGTCTCGGTAAACTTTATTTGACTGTTCCGCCGGAATCGAAAGAGTTTGGAATCCGAATCAAAGGCGGGGAGTTAGGCGAAGCTGTCGGTGTGAAGATTGTCGATCCGGCAGGTACAACGGTTTGGAGTGAAGATACCATTACGGACGGCGTTCAATTTGACCAAACGGCGGAACAAAGAAAGATCGACGGTGTTTGGCAAATCATTTTGGAAAAGCCAAGCCGCCTGACGTTAGAAGATTTCAGCATTATGATCCTCGGTGTGCCGCCGTTGTTGTCCTTCCGATAAAAATCTTGAATAGATAAAAATTTTTGGTATTGTCAATTTGCTATAGTTTCTGTTTATTTAGTTTTATCATAATTAGTTTGAGAGACAATTCGAACATATAATCTGCTTTTGAATAGCACTTTGTATTTCGCTGCGTTCTTGCTGGTGTTTTGTTAATCGAAAATTTTGGGGTAAAACGGCTCAAAAATCGCTTGTATTCGTGAGATGAACCAAAACCTTTAATCCCAAATTTTAGAGATAACAAAACACTATTACCATTTCAAACTTGAAACGGTACCAGTGGCGATTGTTGACAACCGCCGGCGGAAATGCGACAATGGGGGGAGCGTTGATTTTTTCGGGTACCAATGCCGTTTGAACACATCAATTTACAATCGCCGGACGTTTCTATCGAGGCGGGCCTCAACAGTGCCGTTGATGTTCTGCGTTCCGGTCAGATTGCCGTTCTGCCGACGGAGACCGTTTATGGTCTCGCCGTTCGGGCTGCCGATGAAGAGGCGGTCCGACGGCTGATTCAAATCAAAGGACGTGCGCCGGGCAATCCGTTTGCACTGGCGTTTTCCGGTCTAATGCCGATAACGGACTACGCAACCGATATGAGTACTTTGGCAAACCGCCTTGCCCGAAGATGCCTTCCCGGTCCTATCAGTTTGGTGCTGGACGTTTCGCCGCGGGACAGTTCCTATCACCTCTTGCCGAAGTTTGTCCGTCATCACACATCCCGCAATTCAATGGTGAGTTTCCGGGTTCCCAACCATCCGTTCACGCAAAGCATTTTGACGGAGTTAGACGAACCGGTGATTCTGACAAGTGCGAACCGCACGGGACAAGGCGACCCGATAACGCCGCAGGAAATTATCTCCGAACTCGGTGCGGATATTGACCTGCTCGTTTCGGACGGCGTGTTGCCGTTCGTCTGTCCGTCAACAGTGGTGAAAATTGACGATAACGAATACACCGTGCTGCGGGAAGGGGTGGTCAAAGCGGCAACGATTGCCCGCTTGACGGCACAGATGTTCCTGTTTGTCTGTACCGGCAACACTTGCCGCAGCCCGATGGCGGAACTGCTTTGCGAGCAACTCTTAACGGAACGGCTGAACTGCACGCCGGAAACGCTTGAAGAGAAGGGTTTTGTCGTTCTTTCGGCAGGAATCGCCGCCGGCTACGAAAATCCGGCAAGTATTCAGGCAGCCGAAGTAATGCGGCGGTACGGGCTGGATTTGACGCATCACCGTTCGCAACTGTTGAACGAAACGCACATCCGGTTTGCCGACCATATTTTTACGATGACCCGAACGCACAGGGAAGCGATTTTATCGTTGTGGCCCGATTCCGATACACGGCTGAACGTGCTGCGGATTGACGGCGGCGATATTGCCGACCCGTTCGGCAGTTCCGAAAGTGTGTATTACGACTGCGCCCGGCAACTTGAAACGGAAATTAAAAAGCGGTTGGATGAAATCCTATGAAGCCGAACGGTTATACATTGTTAGAGGTTTTGATAGCGTCCGCCGTTCTCGTGATTGGATTGAGTGCGGTCTTGGGCGTGATGCGTTCGGCGCAGCAGAAATCGCTTGCCGCCGCCGATTTAGCAACCGCTCAACTGGCGTGTCAGACAACCTTAAACGAATTGGTTGCCCAACAGAAACCGTTCACCTTTGTACAGGACAAGCCGATTGACGGACTGCCGGATTGGAAAGTCGCAGTTGAGATTCACGCAACGCCGCAGGTTCATCTTCGGGCAGTTTATATTTTGGCGCAAAAATACACGCCGCGGGGCGAATTCGTCGGAACGATGTATCAACTGATTCGTTGGGTTCCCGCATCCCGAATTCAGCAGGTGAAGGACGAAGGCGTGATTGACGAAACGAACGATTTTGAAAACCCATTTTTATAGTTTAGCCGCTGCTGCAGCGGCGTTGTGTAAATGCCGAACGATTTGGAAAAACCGAAAATCGTCAACTCTGATATGCCGGACACCGCTCTCGGTTTCGTGTTTGCGATGCCCATAGAATCCGGCGGTGTCTTCGACAAAATGACGGAACGGAAGATAACGAAAGGCAACGGCACGATATTTCACACCGGAATTTTTGCGGAACAGCAGACCGCAATGATTGAATCCGGTATTGGTTCTGAAAACGCCGGAAAAGCGGCAGAAATACTGCTGGATGTGTTTGCTCCGAAAAAGATTATTTCGGCCGGCTTTGCCGGCGGATTAAGCAAACGCCTGAAACGGTACAATGTATGCTTTCCTGAAATGCTGATACGAAAGTCCGACGGAGCAATGCTTGACGTGTCGCAGCCGGTTCCGCAATTATTTTACGGTGATTTGCCGATTGAAAACAAGTTGGCGTTGCTGACAGCGGACGAAGCCGTTTTTGCACCGAAAGAGAAATCATCGTTGCAGAAGGAGACCGGTGCGGAACTCGTTGATATGGAAACGTTTGCCGTTGCCGATGTTTGCCGAAAACGGAATGTACCGTTTTTGTCCGTGCGGATTGTTCTTGATACGGCAGAACAGGAATTTCCGAAAGATATTTTGCGGATTGTTCAAAATGCCGACAAGAGCGTTTTCCGGTTGACGGGTTCGGTTCTCGGTTCGCTGTTCCGCCGTCCGTCGTCGATGCTGGATTTGTGGTCGCTTAAAGAGCAAACGCTGCAAGCCGCCGACAAGTTGGCAAAACATCTTTATCGGGAATGTTAAAACCGGTCTTGTATTTTCAGTAAATTGCGGTATTCTATTTGTATGGATGAATCACAGCGTATTGTAATTACCGGTGTCGGTTTGACGGCACCGAACGGCAACAACCTTGCGGAGTACCGCGGCGCGCTGCTCACCGGCAAAAGCGGTATTTCACCGTATGAAATCCGGTACTTCGGTAAAACGCTCGCCGGTATCTGCAATTTTGAGGAAACGAAGTATCAGAAAAAGAAAGACCGCCGCCGCGGGACAAGAGCCGGAAGCATCGCCATCTACTGTGCTAATGAAGCGTTGAACGATGCGGGAATTGCGCCGCAAGCCGTTGCGGCTAACGACCGCACCGGCGTTTATGTCGGCATTACCGAACACGGCAACGTTGAAACGGAGAACGAGGTCTATAACATATCGCAGTTCAATTACGACTGTTCAACGTGGTCGCACTTTCATAATCCGCGCACCGTTGCGAACAATCCGGCAGGCGAAATTACGCTGAACCTGAAAATTACCGGACCGCATTACTGTCTCGGTGCCGCGTGTGCGGCGGGCAACGCCGGAATCATTCAAGGGGTACAGCAACTCCGGTTAGGCGAGGTGGATTTGGCGTTGTGCGGCGGCGTTTCGGAAAGTATTCATACCTTCGGTATTTTTGCGGCGTTTGCCGCAGAAAACGCATTGGCACGGAACGATGACCCGGCAAAAGCGTCGCGCCCGTTCGATAAGAACCGGAACGGTATCGTCATTTCCGAAGGCGGCTGCATTTATACGTTGGAGCGGTTGCCGGACGCAAAACGCCGCGGAGCAAAGATTTACGGAGAAATCGCCGGATACGGAATGAACAGCGACGGTACAGATTTTGTTTTGCCGAATCCTGACCGGCAGGCGGAATGTCTGTGGAAAGCACTGAATAAAGCCGGTGTGCAGCCGGAGGACATTGACATTGTGAACACGCACGCCACGGCAACACCGTCCGGCGATGTTCAGGAAATTGCCGCCCTGCGGAAGGTGTTTGGTGTTAGCCGGGACGGCTTACCGCCCGCGAAACACCCGTACATCAACAACACGAAGTGTCTGATTGGACACGCGATGGGTGCCGCCGGCGTGTTGGAATTGGCAGGCAATTTACCGGCATTTGCGGACAACATTGTTCATCCGACGTACAACTGCGATGATTTAGACCCCGGCTGCGAAATTGCGAACCTCGTCATAAATGAACCGAAGAGAATTGACCGGGTTGATTACATTCTGAATAACTCGTTCGGAATGGTCGGCATCAACTCGGTCGTGATTGTGAAACGATATAACGATACTTGAAACAATGCCGGTTAAAAAACACCGGCGGCTAAACAGTATGTACCGAGAAGCCCTTATACAAGTGGTTGCCCGTTTGATTATCGAAACACAAACGGGCAAAGTCCAATGGAAACGCCGCTGCTTTACCGATGCAGAACGCCGCCACTTCCGGGATATTCCCTACGGCGGAATGGTTTATTCAACGGAATGGGAAAAATGCCGGCTGCAACTGTACCGGTTCAAATGTCCCGGTCCGTATCCGGGCGAAAACACCGGCACCGCGGCAATGCAGGCAGACCCTGATTTTTTATTCAAAATCGCCATCGACATAGTTGACGAAAAAGGAGAAATAGAGTATATTCTTGAACCGGTGTATGCAATGACAAGTTTATTCAAAACCGTTCAGGCATTGTGTTCGCCGTCCTTAAAGAAGATTGAAGCCCTTTTACAGTGATTCAAACCGCCCCCGATGACAAAACCGGAAATCCGCCAAGCCGTGATTGATATTCTTGCCGACATTGCTCCCGATGAGGACTTTACGTCAATGAAAGACGATGTGTCCTTTCGGGAGCAATTCGAGATGGACAGTATGGACTTGCTGGACATCGTTCTGGAACTGCGGAAGCGGTACAAGGTTCAGATTCCAGAAGAGGACTACCCGAAACTCGACAATATGAACAGTACCGTCGAGTATCTTGAACCGCTGATGCAAGGTTAACTAAAAGTGATACCGGAACGAAACGGCAAAGATGTCCGTATCGGAGTGGTCGCGGGGCAAACCGTTGCGGATTTGACCAGGCATAACGTGAATGTAATCAAACATCCACCGTGCCTGTGAAGTCCAGTACCAGTTCAAACCGAGCGTGATGTCGTGAACGCTTCCGCACGCCGGACCGCCGAGTTCAAATAATTTACGGGAATCGGTGTAGCCCCATTTTGCAAATACTTCCCACGCCCCCAGCCATTCGGCATAATTCCAATCGTTCGCTTTTCGCAAATCGAGGTTGTGCCGCAGTTCGGCTGCTCCCCACGTTGCGTTCTCCGCGCTGAATTTCCGGTAATCGCCGGTCAGGAAGTACCGGGCTAACAGGGATGTTCCGCTAACCGTTCTGTCTTTGCGAAGTCCCGGCACACCGGCAACGGCGGCATTGTCATATACGTTTGCAAACGCTTCCGCCTGTAAAGAGAACGGTCCGTCTTGGGCAGCAAATTCCAAACCGATTTTGTGATAACTTCCGCTGTCAAGGGTGCTGTTAAACACGTTGCCGATTTTCAAACCGCTGAATCGCTGCGTGAATGTTACCGGTGCGCCGTCGGCGGTCTTCGTTACATCAACATAACTGTAATTTCCGCCGAAGAGAATGAACTGTTTGCCGTTGATCTTACCGTCAGCACCACGGGAAATGTACGGCATATAGGTCAACCGGAAATTGGCAATCGTTCCCTGATTGTCCTGCGACGAGTACCGCTTGCTCGTGGCAATATCGTTGTCGTAAAACAAACCGGTGAAGAACCGCAAACGCTGCTGCGCCCACAGGTGCCGGGAACTGATACCGATACGCCGAACCAAAGCAAAGTCCCTGTCATCGAATTCCAAACTCGTAGTGTTTGTTCCGCCGACCAAGTGCGACAGACCGTCTTCAACCCGGTAATGTCCGATACGGACGTATTCAAGCAAGGGAACGTTTTTCACGCCGAGATATACGTCTTTGAATGAAACAGCAGCGTTATTGCCGGAGGAACCGGTATTTTGAATGAACGAAAGGTCAACAAAATAGTCGAGGATATCGTATCCTTCGCCTCTGACACCGAGACGCATATCGTTGAGACCGTTCCAGTTTTGCAGGTTGTTCAGCACAGCCGGATGCGGCGTTGCGGGGTCGGCACCGTCTTGGTCGGCAGCCATATAACTATCGAAAAATACCCGTCCGACAAAGGTCTTTGTGAATCCCTTTTTGGAATCGGGTTTGTCCTGTTTCTTCTTCAATTCGCTTTCAAGGGAATTGATTCGTTCTTCCAGAACGGCGATGTCGTTTCCGAGCGGTGCTTCTGCCTTTTGGGCGGCAGGGGCGGCTGAAACAGCAGGAGCGGCAGGAACGTCAGCGGGCGGCTGGACAGGTTTGCTGCGTGCTTTTTGCCGCGGGGTGAGTTGGGCGTGTTCGGCTTGTGCGGTACCGAGGCAGCAGCCCGCTGTGAGGAACAGCGACAGCACAATTCCAATGCCGATGTTTCTGATTCTCATTGCTTTGCTTCCTTTCGTTTCTGGTTTCTTGTTAACGGCAACGCAAAAATCAATAAATGCGCTTTGACCGGAGGGATACGTTAATCCGTTATACCGTTAATCGTTAACCGGGAGAGCATACATTCAGAAAAGAAGGATTTAGTGTTAAAACCGGCACAACGGGAATAAATTACGCACATTATCTATACTCACAAAAACACACATCAACAGCAGGTTTTCCGATTGACCAAACATTTGCCTGCTCGCTATAATAACGTCCTACGAAGACGAAATCTTTCTTTACAGACAAGCGTCCGCCGCTTACCGCTTTTATGCTCATTGTGCTGTTCCTAAGAAACGGCAACTTGTCCATTGGGTTTGACGACATTTCCGCTTTGCTCTTTTTCCCGGCAATGCCGCTGTTCGTTGTCTTGCTGTTTTACGCTGGAGAAAAAGAGCAATACCTGCTCCGTATTGTCATTACCGCAATCAATATGCCTCTTGGACGGATTCGGATTGATTCGGACACGTTCACCGTAGAGCGGCGTTATAAGAGGTTGAAGGAAACGGTTATGTTTAACGATGAGGACATTGCGGATATACGCCGCGGCGAACCGGCGGGCGAATTGCAGCCGGATTGCGGTTTCCCGATTTTCGGACATTTTCCGCCGCTGCTTTGTAATCGGGGCAGCCGCCGGCTCGAATTGGTGTTATTCGACGGCACGGTCGAGTATTTACCGCAACTGCCGTTCAGCACTCCAAAAGAGAACGGCAGCAATAACCGGCTATGCAATGTGCTGAACGTGTTTATGAACGGTTAAGTTCAGACCAACGCCGTTGTTTCCGCATAACCGAACAGCAAATTAAAGTTCTGCACCGCCGCCCCGGATGCCCCCTTTATAAGATTGTCAATCGCCGAAACGGTGATAATCCGGCTGCCGACAACTCTTGCCGTAATATGAACAAAATTCGTCCCGGACACATCTTTCGTTGCCGGAAGATATTCGACCACTTTGACGAAATACTCGTTTTCGTACTTTTTCCGCAGAACATCCAGAACATCGTCTTTACTGACGTTCTTAACGGGCTTGGAATACGCCGTTGTCAGAATTCCTCTGTCCATCGGCGTTAAGTGCGGCGTGAAAATCACTTGCGGCATTTGTGTTTTACAACTCCGGGCAATGATTTGGGCAATTTCCGGCGTGTGCCGGTGCGTACCGACTCCATACGCCGAAATGCTCTCGTTGCACTCCGTATAGAGCGTACCGAGTTTCGGCTTCCGTCCCGCCCCGCTGACACCGCTCTTGGAGTCAATGATAATGTCATTCGGTTCAATCAGTCCAACTTCCAGCAGCGGTACCAGCGGCAGAATTGCCGATGTCGGATAGCAGCCCGGATTGGCAATTAAGTCCGTTCCGATAATGTCCTTGCGGAACAACTCCGGCAGTCCATACGGCACCTTGCCCAACCGCTGCGGGTCGGGATGTTCAACTTCGTACCATTTTTCAAACGATTCTGCCGAATCGAGCCGGTAATCAGCACTAAAATCAACAACTTTACAGCCGTATTGCAGCAATTCCGGGACAATTTGAGCCGAAGCGGTGTGCGGCAGGCAACTGAAAACGCACTCTGCCCGACTCGCGATTTCCCCCGGCGTTAAATTTTCAAGCGAAAGGTTCAGCCGACCGGACAGCGATTGATGTACCTGACCGGCTGGTCGGGTATCTTCCCGGCTTGTCAGTGCCGTTATTTCGGCGTTCGGGTGCCGCAGAAGGATTTTAATCAGTTCCAGTGCCGTATAGCCGGTCGCACCGAGAATCGCAATCGTTGTCATTAGGGGGAATTGTTCGCTGCTAATCGTTCATTATCTATGTTGATCGTCATATTGTCAATTCCGTCCAATGACACTATGTTGGCACTTTCGGCTGCATAAACTTCCGTTCAATCAAGCCCGTGTCGATATTGCCCGATTGGAATTCTTTACTTTCAAGAATTTTCAACTGTAACGGGGCGGACGTTTTAATACCTTCAACTTTTAACTCGGTTAAACACCGCCGCATACAGTCGATTGCTTCCTGCCGGGTGTTCTGATGCACCAGAAGTTTACCGACCATCGAATCGTAAGTCGGCGGCACCGAGTATCCGCTGTGAACGTGAGAATCAAAACGCACCCCGAAACCGCCGGGAATGATTAACTTCTCAATCCTGCCCGGACACGGACGGAAATTATGTTCCGGGTCTTCGGCATTAACACGGCACTCAATCGCCCAGCCGGTCTGTTTGATGTCCGATTGCTTAAACGGCAGCGGTTCACCGGACGCAACCCTGATTTGCGTCTTAATCAAGTCGATGCCCGTTACTAATTCTGTAACAGGATGCTCAACTTGGATTCGGGCATTCATTTCGATAAAGTAAAAGTTCTCGTCTTTGTCAACAATAAACTCAATCGTACCGGCATTATAATACCCTGCTTCCTTAACAAGTTTCACGGCCGCTTTGCACATTGCCTCGCGGGTCGCCCGTTTCAGATTCGGCGCAGGCGATTCTTCAATAAGTTTCTGATGCCGCCGCTGCATCGAGCAGTCGCGTTCCCAAAGATGAACGGCGTTAGCGTGTTTGTCGGCAACGATTTGGACTTCGACGTGCCGGGGATTTTCGACGTACTTTTCCAGATACACATCGCCGTTCCCAAAAGCACTTTGCGCCTCCTGCTGTGCCTGCTGAATTGCCCCTTTTAATTGTTCGGTATCGCGGGCAACTCTCATACCGCGTCCGCCGCCGCCTGCCGACGCTTTGATTAACACAGGAAAACGGACATTACGGGCAAATTTTAATGCATCGGCATCGGACTGCACCAGACCGTCGGAACCCGGCACACGGGGAACGCCCGCCTTCGCCGCTGCCTCACGGGCAGCGTTCTTATCGCCGAGCAGCCGCATCGCATCACTGGACGGTCCGATAAATTCGTATCCGCTGTCCCGGCACACATCGGCAAAATGAGCGTTTTCGGCAAGAAAACCATAGCCGGGATGAACCGCTTCGGCTCCGCTGACTTCACAAGCACTGATAATACTTTTAATTTTCAGGTAGGATTCGGCGGACTTCGGCGGACCGATGCAAATCGCCTCATCGGCTAAATCAAGATAGGCGGAACCGCGGTCTGTTTCACTGAACACGGCGACGGTCTCCACGCCGAGTTCCCGGCAGGCACGGATAATACGCAGGGCAATTTCGCCGCGGTTGGCAACTAAAATACGTTGGAACATTTATCTTATCGTGTTGATTTAACCCTCCGCGGACACCTTAAACAGCGGCGTACCGTATTCGACGGTCTGACCGTTCTTGACCAATACCGCAAGAATCTTGCCGCTGCACTCTGCCTGAATCTCGTTATAAACCTTCATCGCTTCAATGAGGCAAACCGTTTTCTCCGGGCTGACACTGTCGCCGATACCGGCAAACGGCGGGTCGTTCGGGCTTGCTGCCGCATAAAACGTTCCCACCATCGGACTTTTGATAAACTGAACGTTCTTGTCCTCCGCCGGTACCGCCGGCTTCGTCTCAACAGCAGATACTTGTACCGGCACGGCAACGGCGGCGGGAACCGGCGGCGCAGCGGCAACCGCCGGAACAGCGGACAATGCCGAATTCCGTTTCAGTTGAATCCGCATTTCGCCCTGTTGCAGGTCGAGTTCCGTTAAATCGTTTTCCTGCATCAAATCGACGAGCAACTTGATACGCCGGGCATCAAAAATATCGTTTGTGGAGTTCATATTTCAGCAACTAATTCTATTTCAATTTTAACGCCCTTCGGCAAACCGGCAACCTGTACCGTACTCCTGGCGGGTTTCGCTCCGTTTAAGTGTTTGCCGTAAATTTCGTTCACCGCCGCAAAATCGTTCAAATCCGTGAGAAACACCGTCGTTTTCACGGCTTTATTCCACGAAGTCCCCGCTGCCGCCAGGATGCCGTCGAGGTTTGCCAAAACCTGCCGCGTCTGTTCGGTAATTCCGCCGTCAATAACCGTACCGGTTGCCGGCACCAGCGGAATCTGACCGGCAGTGAACAACAATCCGTTGCTCACAATACCTTGGGAATACGGACCGATGGCTGCCGGGGCTTTTTCGGTTTGAATCGTTTGCATAATTAGATTTACGGGAACAACGCCAACAGAGCATCGGCAAAAATCTGATGTCCTTCGGCGTTCGGATGGTTTATATTATTACTCATTAACGTCGAATAGGGAATACCCCGCCTCCAAAGCCGACCGTAACGTGCCGCCGCGTCGGCTAACGCAATGTTGTGCGCTGCCGCAAACTTCCGTAAATCCTGCGTGTAAGGACGCGGGTCATTGTCAATATCCCGCTCCCTGTCCAAACCCATCCAATCGGTACGGACATAGTGCGGTGTGAGAATCACCCATTCCGCCCCGATACCGTTGAACGCTTCGAGAATCTTGCTGTACTGTTTCTCCAATGCCTCTCCGTTCAAATACGCATCGTTCACAAACTCTGAAATAATCACGTCCGGCTTTACGTCCAAAACTTTTTTCTGAAAGTTGTGAATACTTTCCGGCGGTTCGTTCCTATATGCTGCCGTCGTCCGACCGCCCCACCCTTCGGTGATTAACTCAAACTTTACCGCCGGATATTTCAGCCGCAGCCGTTTGACGAACTGTTCCTGCCAGCGGTCTTGCAGCGGAAGATAGGCACCCTCCGTTACGCTGTCGCCCCACGCCAAAATCTTTACCGGTTGCCCGCTGCGGATTTTCGCCGTTGTCTTCGGCAGCAGTGTCTCCGCGGCATTCTTTTCCGTCCCCGTTTCAGGGTACACCGTTTCCAAAATCGGAAACAACAGATTCGGTTCCAACTTCGTTATCCTTGCTTTGACCCAAATGTTGCCCAGCCGTTTTTCGCCGCCGGCAATCTTCGGCGGTACCGGCACGACAACGTCCTGCTGTCCGAGCCGATACTCGATTTTGCCGTCCTTCGTCAGTACAATCGAATCAAGCCGCATTTTACCGAATCGGTAATCGAGAAACACGGGCTGATTTTCACCAATGTTCCCGTTCGGCAGACGACCGATTGCTCCCCACATTTCTTTTACTTGAAAATCCTTGTCTTTAACGTATTCCGCTGCATCGGCACCGGTACCGGAACGGACTTTGACGGACTGCGTTTCCAAAGCGAATGTGGTCGGAAAATGGTCTATGCCGCGGATTTGTTCCGGTGCCATTGCCGGGTTCCACGTCGCGTTCGCATCGTACAGCGGCATCTTGCTGTGCCGCTCTCCGGTGATTTGCTCCACAACAGCAGGAAAAACAGCAACGTCAACGGTTCGTCCGGCGTACTGTACTTTCACTGTCCAATCGCCGGAAAGTGTGAACGCCGCCGGTTCGTCCGCCGAACACGGAACGGCACAAACGAGCAGAACGAAAAGAAGGAGTATGTATTGCATAACGAGGGCACAAAGGGTAGGATGTAAGGGAATAACAACAGATTGTAAGAAATTCAAAAGCGGGAAACTACCCCCTCTGCTGCTCACTACCTACTTACTTATATGAAACTGCGAGTTGTCCGCGTCGATTTGCCGTTGAAACACGTTTTTGCAACCTCGAAACGTTCCATCAGCGTTGTGCGCAGCGTAATGGTGGAATTAGAACAGGACGGTCTGCGCGGCTACGGCGAGGTCTATGAAGATACGTTCTACGGTATGTACATAGAAGACATCGCCGCTGTCATTACGAAATGCAAGGATTATGTTGAGCGGTATGCGCTTGCCGACCCTATTGCGTTTATGCGGCACCTCGACCCCGCATTAAAGAAAAACAAGTTTGCTCAATGTGCCGTCGATTGTGCTGCGTGCGACCTGTGGGGCAAAATGAAGAATAAACCGCTGTGGAAAATCTGGGGCTTGACCAAAGACCGCCTGCCGGTGTCCAGTTATACGCTCGGTTTGGATTCCATTGACCGGATGGAAGAACGTCTTGCCGAACAGCCGGATTGGTCCATTTACCGGATTAAACTCGGCGAAAAAGACGATATGAACATCCTTGCGGCACTTCGGCAGAAGACGAAGGCGGCATTTTACGTTGACGTGAACGGCGGTTGGAACGTCAAAACGGCGATTCAGAATCTTGAACCGATGCAGAGAATCGGTGTGGAACTTCTCGAACAACCATTACCGGCAGACGATTGGGACGGAATGGCCAAGTTGAAAAAAGAAATGAAAAAGCGGAACATTACGTTTCCGGTCTTTGCCGACGAGTCGTGGAGGACGGTTGACGACATTGACAAGTGCGCAGAAGTGTTTGACGGCATCAACGTCAAACTGAACAAGTGCGGCGGCTTGAACCCGGCGCGGCAAGTGATGGCAAAGGTAAAACATCTCGGTTTGAGATTATCCAGTGCAAACACGGTGGAATCGACCATCGGCGTTTCGGCGACTGCTCAACTTGCACCGCTGCTGAACTACATCGGGGCGGACGGTCCGCTGCAAATTGAAAAAAAAGTTGGTGTCGGTGTCCGTGCCGAGAACGGAAAACTCGTGTATCCGCCGGACGAAAGCGGTACCGGTGCCAGAGGTCCGTTCCGATAATGCTTTTTGAAAAAAACCTCCTTATTGACACGGGTTGCTGTTTCGTGTATAAGCCGGCGAACACGAGCAGGAAACGGTGCGGGCAAAATAATATCGCCGTTATCATATTCCTATGGAAGAACCGACATCGGACATTCAGTGGCATCCGGCATTTTT
>JAISJZ010000024.1 GCA_031261125.1 Planctomycetaceae bacterium
TACGTCAACGTCATCCGCTCCGATGCCGGTGCTTGCAGGATATATGGTACTGCCGCAGTACCCGTGCGGCAAATGCTCTTCCAGAAAAGCAACACCGTGAAAAAAATCCGTTCTTGCCCGGTTCAATTCTTTGTACCGCTGTGTGTTTCCTTCCGGCAGTACAAGATGTCCTTGATAAATCCACGTCCGCAGAAGTTGACCGGCGGCAAAACCGTTTTGCCGCATTTGCGAAGCAATTTTTTGAAATGCGTTCAACGACCGGGCGTAAGCACCAACAGGCGGCTCATCAGAACGGACATCGCCGGTGAAGAACCATTTAACGGGGGCTTGTCCTTGCCGGTTAATGTCTTTTTCTTTCATCGCCCAGATTTCGGCGGAGACGGCATAACCGTCGGCGGGCGGCTGCGGAATGAATGTTGCTGCCCCTAGTGAAATTTTCGTTTCATTGATGATTTGCCGAACGAGTTCTTTTTTACCGATGTCCGCAAGAAAAAAATTGCTCATCACAACGGCATCGGAAAATTCTTCTTTTTCAAGCAGCGTTCGGCACTGTTCCAGAATACTTTTGATTTGCCGGGGAGTGTCGGCAACCGTTTGCCCGTGTCCCTGTTCATCGCCGTTGTACTCAAACCGCTCCTCCGGCAATACTGCCGCAAACAGTTGCAGAAAGGAACCGAATCGGGACACGAAATAATTTGGGGACATCTTCTTTTATGGATAATCAGTGCATAGGTAATTATCCCTTATCCGTTTTCCGTTGTCAATCATCAATTCTTCGGCAGTTCCACAATATCTTCGGTATTCCCGCTGTTTTTTCCTTCGCTCTCTTTCGTTTTGTCTTCCTCTTCCGCTAATTTCGGAGTTTGGGCTTCCGTCCGTTTCTTTGCCGCTTCTTCCGCCGCTTTTGCGGCAAGGACTTCTTTGTACTTCGGCGGCTTATGTTGAATCCGTTTGAACCGCGTTGCCTTGTCCGCATCGTCTTTGCTCAACAGTGCAATACGGACTTTCTCATCGGCGATGAGCGTTTTGTACTGCCAATCCTGTGTTATCAGTGCAATTTCCTGTTCGACGGAGGCAACATAGCACAGGTCTTTCTGATACTGTCTCCAAGCATTGCAATACTCGCAGCAGGGATTGCAGCACGGTTTGAGCAGCGTTTGCTGCGGTTCTGCCGTCTGTTCTTCTGCCGGTACCGCGGCAACCGGTGCGCACGGCACACCAACGGCAGTGTGCTGACAACCGATACACTGTCCTGTTTGTTCTAACTGTTTCCACTTCGCTTCGTTACTTGCCAAAATCTTTTTGGCAATATCACGCAGTTCATTCAGTTGAGCGAGGCGGTCTTCGGCGGTCTCTGCAACGGCAACCGCATTATGGGCTTCAATTTGTTCCCAAATGGCGTGATTGAGCGTTCTTGCATATTCCCAAGACATCACCGCAGCAGGCAAACCGCGGCGGGTGTAGGGTTTTCCGTGCTGGTCGTAGCCGTACTGAATAACCGGAGCAATCGTTCCAATCGTTCCCCGATACCAAATTTGCCGCTGTTTCGGACCGGTAAGATACTGATATTCGTGTCCGTAGTCGGCTAAATGCTTGGAACACCGCTCACAGAACGGGTCGGTGCAACTGCGGTACTTGTCTTTACTTTCCCAATCGAGAATTTGTTTCCGTTGCAGCGTCCACGAACCGGAATGGAGACCCGCGTGAAAATCGGCGGCAGCGTCGTTATGCGGAACGTGATGCTGCGCCGCAAGAAACGGACACAAGGAAACAAAGAGTATCGCAAAAAAGATTCTTTTCGTCATTTTTCTCTCCCAAAAGAGCCAGCCCTATCAATCGTTTATCCGTGTAATTTTAGGTTAAAATTGAGCGAATACGGAAAAACGGACGGATATTTTCTGTAATTTTTTCTGAAGCGTCCGGTTGTAGGGGAAAAATGGAAAGGATACAATGAGGGACACTTTTACTTTGAACTGTTTAATATGTCCGAACAGAAACAGATACCTCCGCCGCAGGAACAGCAATCTTTCGGCAGCGTAATGCGGTACCTTATTGTTTTAGCAGTTGCCGGTATTGCTGTTTATTACGCCTATTTCAACAATCCCGTTGAGTACTCCGCACAGGAAGCAAAAGGAAGTACGATGGCAACATCGTATTCCGTTAAGGTTCGCGATTTTCCAAAGAGCAAAAATGTTGATGCGTGGAGCAGCGTTGCTGAAAAAATTCAGCGATGCTTGGATGATATTGATTGCAGAATGTCAACCTTCAAGCCGGACTCCGAAGTAAGCCGGTTCAATATGTCGGATTCGACCGATTGGTTTTCGGTTTCACCGGAAACTGCCGAAGTTGCTGAATTAGCGTTGGACGTGTCAAGGTTGACGGACGGGGCGTTCGACATTACCGTCGCGCCGCTGGTTGACTGCTGGGGGTTCGGTGCAAAGGAGCAATCGTTTCGCCAAGCGGCTTTGCCGCCGGAAAATGAAATTAACGAGATAAAAAAAAGGATTGGCTTCGATAAACTTTCGGTGCGGCTTAATCCGCCGGCATTGAAAAAATCCGTACCGGAATTGTCGGTTGATTTATCGGCAATCGCCAAAGGATACGCCGTTGACTGCGTTGTCCGCTTGCTGGAACAGTTGAAATTCAAAAACTATATGGTCGAAGTCGGCGGCGAAGTGCGGTGCCGCGGCAACAAAGGCGAACAAGGAAGTTGGGTCGTCGGCATTGAAAAACCGCTGATAGTCCCGCAAGGTGAATTTCCGGGATTGTGGGAAAAAAAACTGCCGATGAGTGATTCCGCATTGGCAACAAGCGGCGATTACCAAAATTATCATACCGTCGGCACTGTGCGGTACTCACACATTATTGACCCGCGGACGGGTTATCCAACGGAAAAAATTGCGGCAGGCGAAACGGCACCGGCAGAACGGCTCGGTTCGGTATCCGTGTTCGACAAAGATTGTGCGAGGGCAGATGCGCTGGCAACGGCACTGTTCGTCCTTGGTGAACAGAAGGGATTGGAGTTTGCCGAGCGGGAACGTTTGCCGGTACTGTTTCTGTTGCGGACGGATGGACAAAAACCGGTCATCCGTGAAGCAGCGTCAACGGAGTTCAAGAAGTTGTTTGAGAAATAACGGCTTAACCGAATTCGTGAACCGCCTCGACAAACGCAACGGCGTTTTCGACCGGCGTTTCCTTCATTATGCCGTGTCCGAGATTGAAAACGAACCCCGGTTTTCCGGCATTCTGCAATAAAATCTTTTTCACGAACAAACGAATCACATTGCGGTTTGCCAACAAAATTGACGGGTCGAGATTGCCCTGTACCGCTTTGTCGAAACCAAGTATTTCTCTTGCTTTGTCCAACGGAATCCGCCAATCAACGCCGATACAGTTTCCGCCGGCATCGCGGACGTTCGGCAACAGCATCGGATTTCCCGGCGCAAAATGAATCACCGGCGTTCCGGGCGTGATGTTCTCTATCAGCAGTTTCGAGTACGGCTGAACGAACCGGTAATAATCATCTACCGAAAGACAGCCCGCCCACGAATCAAAAATCTGAACGATTTGCACCCCGGATAAAATTTGCCCGTTCAGATACGTTGCCGCCGACAACGCCAATTTTTTCATCAGGGCAATCCATTCCAACGGGCAAGTCCGCATAAATGTTTTGACTTTCGCGAAGTCCCTGCTTGTTCCGCCTTCGACGGCATAAGCCGCCAAAGTGAACGGTGCGCCGCAAAATCCGATAAGCGGCACTATTTCGTCCAATCCCTGACGGGTCAACCTGACTGTTTGCATCACGCAGTCCAGTTGTTCGGCAGATTCCAGCATCGGCAGTGCGGCAGCATCTTCGGCGGTTTGAATCGGATTAAGAATCTTCGGACCGCCTTCGGGCAGAAACGTCAATTTCAAGCCGAGCGGTTCGAGCAGCAGCAAAATATCAGAGAAGATAATGGCAGCATCGACACCGAGTTTGTTGACAGCGGTCAACATTATTTCGGCGGCGAGTTCCGGTGTTTTACACAGTTCAAGAAAAGTATATTTTTCCCGGACAGCATTGTATTCGGACATATATCGCCCTGCTTGCCGCATCATCCAGACCGGCACGCGGGACGTTTCCAAGTTTTGTACTGCCCGCATCATCGGGCTGGCTAACCATTGAGACATATTACAGAAAAATGCCTTCAAGGCATCCGCTAACATCATTTGGAGGCCCGAAGTGTAAGTGGGTACCTTGACCGCCGTTGTGGAATTCGACTGCCGTCCGAAGACGGAAAAGACGACTATGCACGCAAACGGTTCATTACTGAACGGGAACCCGTCGGGCTATGTATCGACCCCCCGGATTGTAAATCCGAAAAGCGGACACCGTTGAAGGCAATGTCTATATTATACACTTCGGTAAATTCTGACAAGGGGGTTTAGGGATTTTTCGCTTTTGGAACATTCTCCACGATTTTAGTTTTTTTTGAAAATTGCCACTTGACTTTATGCCGATGCATCGTTGTTTACCGTTGCAGGTTCCGTGTTTGCCTACGAGTTCGCTGTGGCAGTGCGGACATTTGAGGGCGATGAAAGTCATTGGGAACTCCTCCTTGACTGGGAATTGACGGGGATTTACCTTGTGATATATTGATATATATTGATGAATTTTGGGAGTGCCAGCAAGACCACTTTTTTAGAACGTTAGAACACTATCAAAAAAAATTACCTATTACCTATATTAATGTTCAATAAAGTCTATCAATTTCTCAAGGGAATTGCGCGGATTATTCTTCCTGAAAAAATCCGCGCATTGATTTCGTACAGTGACCATGTCGTTAGTGTCCGGCATCGGCGGCACTTGCGTGCCGTTCACATTGAAAAGGAAAAAGTCGTTCTTCCGGTGATTGTTTTCAATTTCTCTTTTGGATGTAATCTGAAATGTGAACATTGCGGAACGTTCAGTCCTTACCGAAGCGGACTTGTGCCGAAAGAGGAATTGTTGGAATCGTTTGATCTTTGGTCTCAAAAAATTCAACCGGTGGAAATCCACGTCAGCGGCGGGGAGCCGTTTCTTCATCCTGATATCAAGGAAGTTGTGATTCATCTTAAAAAAGCATGGCCTCATGCGAACTTGATGATTATCTCCAACGGCTTGTTATTACCCAATATTTCCGACGATGTTTTCCAAACACTTGCCGGGTTGAAGGTGAAGATCAGAATTTCTAAACATTTTTCAGATAAAAAACATGAAGAAATTTTGAATAACGTTACCCATCGACTGACAACATTCGGCATCCAAAACTGGATTCTCGACAGCACGGTAAATTGGCTGGTTTATTATCCTCTTGATGATCGCGGCTTGCCCATCCCTTCACGGAGCAACCCGAAAGCGGCGTGGTCAAGATGTTATATCAAATACAACGCCTTCATATTAGGTCACCATCTTTGGCGTTGTAGCGGTATTGGCGAAATCCAGCACGGTATTCAAAATGGTTGTCTTACTTCCCCTGAATGGTTACCGGCGTTAAACCATCACGCCGTGTCCTGTGATCAATCAGTTCAGGACATTCTTCAATATCTTCACTTGGGAGTTATACCGGAGTGCACGCTTTGTCGTGAAGATTGCGTTTATATCAAACCGTGTCAAATCTCCCCTCAGAAACTCAAGGAGATTCAATCGCTTTTGGCGAAAGATAATCAAAATTCAAAGTAAGAAGCGGAATGAAAAACGGTTTGTTTCGTTTCATTTAAGGTAACCTCTAACCAAAAGTATTAACACAAGTCAATTTGATATTGCGTAGATTGTTCGTATCACTTCCACGAAGCGCGTATTAAGAATTTAGTTTTTTTGAGCCGATGAAAAGCAGGCACGATGCCGGGATACGAATTCGGTACCGGCATCGCACCGGTTGAAGTGAAATTCGGTTCGTCCCGATTCGTTTTTGATTTATCGGCGAAATAGTTTCCGCCGGAATTACGGCTGGGACGGTTTATCTTTTTCACGAATGACGGTATGACCGGAACCTGCCGGCAGGTTTTCCAAATACTTCGGGTCAATTTCTTTCAGACCGACCATTTGACCGGGCGTTAGGCGTTCCGCCCCCTCGATAACAACCAACGCATTGTCTATCAATAATTCTTTTCCTTCTTTGGTTTCCGCTTCAACAGTACAAGTATCAAAAGAGTGAGCGAGAAGTTCCACCGGAACCGGCTGCACCGTGAGCCGGTCTGTTTCCCGGACGGCAACCCAAACGGTTCTGCCGTCCGGCTTGTCCATCATTGCCTCTACCGGAACGATAATTCCGGGTTTCGGTCCGCTCTCCGGCACCAAGGCGGAAACCGCCATACCGGATTTCAAACGTCCGCTTGTATTCGGCAAACGGATATGTACCGGAAACATCCGCGGTCCGACCGCCGGAGCATACGGGACAATCAGGTGAACTTTGCCGCGGACTTTCAAGCCGATATTTTGAATATCCACTGCAATTTCATCGCCGGGTGAAATTCGGTCAATGACCGTCTGCGTTACCGGAATGACCGCATCAATATCGCCGGACGAAATAATCTGTACAATCGGCGAACCGGGTGAAAGCAGTGAACCGACTTCCGTTTTTTTAGCAACGACATAACCGTCGAACGGGGCGTAAATTTTCGTCCGCTCCATTGTTTCGCCGGATTCGTCCCGCGCAATTTTCGCCATCTCAAGGTTTGTTCGGATTTGTTCGGTCTTGTTCACCTGCAACTGAAATTCGCTCTGTGAAATCGCTCTGCTGTCAATGAGTTGCTGCTGCCGTTCCAATTCACCGGTTTCGTATGCCAGTGAAATTGTTTGCAATTCGATGTTCCGCTTTGCCGTTTCATTAGTGAACCGGGTCCAAGTATCGTCAATTTCAGCGATAAGCGTTTTTGTTTGTACTTTATGTCCGACTTCAACGGGCAGTTGAAGAACCAGCCCGGACACTTCAGAAGAAATCAGCGTGTTTTTAATTTCCTGTAAACGTCCCTGAAACGTCCGAATGGACGATTTTTCGCCTCTAACCGCGGTACCGACGCGGATGAGTGCAGTCGGGGCGGCGGCAGATTTT
>JAISJZ010000058.1 GCA_031261125.1 Planctomycetaceae bacterium
ACGGCTGTCCGGTCAACGTTGACATACCGGCTTTTTTACAACTCATCAAGGACGGCGATTTTCTCGGCGCGGCAAAAAAAATCAAAGAGAACAACGCTTTGCCGGCGGTCTGCGGTCGGGTATGTCCGCAGGAATCCCAATGTGAAGGAAAGTGTATTCTCGGCAAACGTTTTGAACCGGTCGCTGTCGGACGCTGCGAACGTTTCGCCGCCGATTATGAGCGGGAAAATAACAACGGTCAGAGAAATACAAAAAGCGGGAAACACAATTTCCCGTTCGCAAAAAGTATTGCCGTTGTCGGTGCCGGTCCCGCCGGTTTGACTGCTGCCGGCGATTTGATTCAACTCGGATACAATGTTACCGTCTTTGAAGCGTTTCACAAACCCGGCGGCGTACTGATGTACGGCATACCGGAGTTCCGTCTGCCGAAAGCAATCGTTGAAGCCGAAATTGACAACTTAACGAAGTTGGGCGTAAAAATCGAGTTAAATCAGGTTATCGGCAAGACGATTACTGTTGACGAATTGTTGACAGTTGACGGTTTCGATGCCGTGTTCGTTGGTGTCGGGGCGGGGCTGCCGTCGTTTTTGAATTTGCCCGGCGAAGATTGGGGCGGCGTGTATTCGGCGAACGAATATCTGACGCGTTCCAATCTGATGAAGGCATATCTGTTTCCGAAGTATGATACGCCGCTCATCCGCGGTAAAAATGTTTGCGTTATCGGCGGCGGCAATGTGGCGATGGATGCAGCCCGGACGGCACTGCGGCTCGGTGCGGACAGCGTGAAAATTGTTTATCGCCGCGGCCGGGAAGAGTTGCCTGCCAGAGCAGAGGAAATTCATCACGCCGAAGAAGAGGGAGTGGAATTTTTGTTTTTGACGAATCCGTCGGCATATTTGGGCAACGAAAGCGGTAAAGTCCGGGCGTTGGTTTGCGACAAAATGGAATTGGGCGAACCGGACGCGTCGGGGCGGCGGCGACCGGTGAAGATTCCGAATTCAACATTTGAATTGGAAACGGACTGCGTGATTGTTGCTGCCGGCGCGCAGGCGAATCCGCTGCTGACGAAGAACACGCCGGGATTGGAGTTAAACAAATGGGGCTACATCATTGCCGACGAAAAAACCGGTCGGACGGCGAAAGACAAGGTTTGGGCAGGCGGCGACATTGTTACCGGTTCGGCAACGGTGATTTTGGCAATGGGTGCCGGCCGCGCCGCCGCACGGGATATTCATAATTTTTTGAGCGGCTGTAAAGACGGCACATCAGGGGCGTTCACCGCTCGATAAGCATTGCCCGCCGTTAATCAAGAATTGCAGAACCGCTTCATACACTTCTTCGGTTAACAGCATTTCACCGTGCCGAACGTTGAACCGCTGCCAATACACCGCTCCGTCCAGCCGGGTTCCTTCGGTACGGACAATGCCGTCATCATCGCCGGGTATCAAGCCGCTGTATCCTTCGTCATCGCCTTTGCCGCCGGAAATAATCATAAACGGACAACTCGGAATTCCCAGCGTCTTTTCTGTTTCTTTCCAGTTGATGCCCAGTTCATCACCGCTCCTGCCGGTGAACCGCCGCCGTACCGGGTCGCTGCCGATGAGTTTCACCGCAATTTCAGCACCGTGGTTCGGCGGTCCCAACATTACAAACCGACCGGTACGGACATCGGGACCAAACGATTTGCTCAAATATCGGCGCATTACGATACTGCCCAAACTATGTCCGATGAAATCAATCCGGGAGACGGTCGGCGGCAGATTTTGAACAACCCGTTGCAGCATCTCGGCGTGGTTTTGAATCGACCCCATCGTGGACGGATACGCCAGATTGAGAACATCATCAAACTTTTCTTGTTCCCGCAGCCATCGGGCTAACCGCCGCATCGTCAGCGGACTGGAACCGAAACCGTGCATCAAAATCACGGTGCGTCCGGTCATCGGCGGCAGATTTTCCTCTTTCTTAATTTCATCGAGCCGGTTTTTACATTCATCGAACGTGCCGTATGCCCGTTGAACGGCATTGCCGTCTAACAGCCGGCAGGACTTTGTTTGAGCGTTTTCTTGAATATGCCAATCGCGAAAATACAGAACATCGCCCCAGAACCAGATTCCGCCGTTTGTTTTGACGGGAATCTTTTCGTCAATTTTCTGAATAACATTTTGCTCCTGCGCCGCAGCAAAGGAACAAAGGCAAAACAGAGACAACGCCGCAGAAACGGCGGTTAAACTATGTATTCTCAACATTGATGATTTTTGCCGTAATATGTTTTTCGTCAATCTTGTACAGCAGTGCTATTGCCGAACGATAGGCGTTCATTTGGTCTTGATACATTTCGTTCGGCGTATCGCCGGTTTTGAAGTCGATAACGTCCAGTCCTGTTATTTTCCCGTTCTTCCGGCGGACAACCAATCGGTCGATGGAACCGTACCGCAGTTTTTTCTCTTTTATGTCCCGCACGGCAAAACGCCGTTCCGTTTCGACCGCAATGTCTTCCTCTGCCGGATACGCCGACCGGGATAGTGCGGCTTTCACATCATCCTTGGCGGCGAATTGCAAAAAATCGTCAACGATTTCCTCCGCTTTCAGGTTGTCCGTCTTGCCGTCAATTTCTTTCTGAACGAGTTTAAGGAGTCCGTCTTTGTCCGGCGTTTCGTTCAGCCACTTCACGGACTCAAAGCACTTATGAATTGCTGTGCCGCGAAGTTGAGCATCCGCACGGGAGAGATGCGCTGCGGTCAGCGGCGGTATCGTCGGCGGTACTTGTGCCGCAAAAATAGATGTTTCCAAACTCGACGGCGTTTCCGGCAGCAACTTGTGTTTCGTTGACTTTTTTAAGGTGCAGTTTAACGGCTCATCCGCTTCGGAGGTATTGGGGCTGACTTTTTTTTCGTCGGGCAGTTGCCAGTTCCTATGACCGTGTTGATAATTTGCGCCCAAGCCGGACAGTACAATACCGGAAAATCGCGGATTCTCCGGTTTGCTTTTTTCCGGCAGCAGCATCAGCAACTCGTGCTTTGCCCGTGTCATTGCAACGTACAAAAGCGACAAACTTTCGATGACTTCGTTTCTGGTTCGTACCGCGAACGCTTCCCGATAATCCGGCGGTAAAAACATCCGCAAGTCCTTGTTAACGTACCGCAGCACCCAATCAACGGGAGATGCCGGATTTTTACGGGCAACAATATAAGCGGACTGCGTTTTCGCCAATTCGGCGTGCAGTTCCGGTAAAACGACAATGTCGAATTCTAATCCTTTGGAACGGTGGATTGTCATCACGCGGATTTTCGCCGCCGAAGGACTTTCAACTTTTGCCGTCTCAACCCGTTCGATGAACCGCCGTGTCCGAACACCGCTTGCTTCTTCATCGAACCGGTACGCCAATTCGACAAGTTTTTGCAAGCGTTCGTATTCCCGGTCATCGCAAAGCGGCAACAACAGCGGAACAAAACTTTTCACGGTCTTGCCGTATCCGTCTTGAATGAGTTGCCGGCGGATGTCCAACGAGTATTTTTCCGCGGAAAAATTTTCCGGCAGATGCAGCGTATGAACCAGATGAAAACGCGCCGCCGTATCGCCGGGATGGTCTGCCAACTTCATTGCCGATAAAACAACTTGAACCGCAGCGGAATTCGTCAGCGGTACACCGCCCTCTTCACTTGCTTCAATGCCGATTTTTTTCAGCGACGCAACCGCTTTGCCAATCGCTGCACCGCCGCGGGTCAAGATACCGATTTGTCCATCAGGACGTTTGCGGTGTATCTCATCAATCCGCTTTGCAACGTAATCATAATACGGGTCGGTTTTACTGCCGCCGGTCTCCTCCCCGCTTTCGTTTTCATTTTCGTTTGCCTCTTCCGGTACTGTTTCCAGAGAAACAAAACCGTCATAATTTTTTTCCGATATGTGTTTTTTGAACCGTCCGCTCCATTGAACGGCGGCTTGAGTGTATTCGTTTTTTAATGTCAACGCTTCATTTTCTATGATGCCGCCGAACAACCGATTAACAACGTCAATAATGATTTGCGAACTGCGAAAACTTTTGTCTAAGGGTAATTCTTCGGGGTTTAACTCGCTCTTAACAGTATCGAAGATTTCCGCCACCCCGCCGCGCCAGCCGTAAATCGCCTGCTTTTGGTCGCCGACAACAAACACCGAACCGTTTTTATTCCGACGCGAATCGGCATATTCGATAAACGGATGCAGCACCTCCCATTGCGGCATCGACGTGTCCTGAAATTCATCGAGCAACAGATGTTCTGCCGAACCGTTGAGACGATGCTTCAGCGATTCACCGGAAAAGCGGGAAACGATGTTTCCCGCCCGTAATTTCTGTGTAATGTCATCGAACCGGTACGCACTGGTTTGTTCCGCAACTTTTTGATATTCATCGGCAATGAGTTTGAGCAGTTTATACGCCGCTTCGGTTTGTCCGGCAAGTATTTCCAACTCGATTCCCGCAGCGTGTTTGCCGAGTATTTCTGCACAATTCCAAAGGTCAGACGCAAATTCAACTTTATACGACTTTTTACCGTTAAGCGTGTTTTGGATAAATCCGGTGCCTAAAACCGTTTTCCAATCCTTATTTCGCACCGCATTGACAACGGTTTGCCTTGCTTTTTCAAACGGTTCAATCCAATTTCGCTGCACTTGCGGCAATACGGCACTTTCTAAAAACTCGGTTTGACGCAAAACGGTTTCATCATCCGCCAACAATCCTCCCGATAGATTCTGATGCTGCCAATGATGCAATTCCGTTTCATAAGCAAGCGGCAGTATGTCCTTTGCAAGAGCAACAAGTTGCTGCGTGATACTCCGCGCAGATTCCCCTTTTTGAAAATCGGCAAGAATCTTTTTGACGTTGTTTTGCGGCGAATTTTGCAATACATTACTAACGGCAACGGACAGATTTCCGGCGAAACCGTCATCTTCGGCTATCGTCCAGCCGGCGGGCAAACCAAGTTCCAGAGTGAACGTTGACGCAATTTTGTTAAAAACCGAGTCAAGCGTACTAATCCGAACCTTATACAGATTCCGGGCGAGGTTCGCAACAACTTTTTGTAATCCGTTTTTCGTTTGCGGAACAGAGGCAATGTGTTTTTTCAATTCCTCCGGTGCATCGTT